>JAITPS010000105.1 GCA_031289325.1 Candidatus Methanovirga meridionalis | reverse complement strand
AAATTAATATTAACTTTTTTAAATAGTATTATGATAATTTAAACTTCAGAGTATATAAATATTACTTATAAGAAAATTAATATTAATCATGATCATATACAATACCAATCACAACTAATCTGTTTATATCTTTATTTTAAATTCATATCTTGAGAAATAAAGATTATAATACCCAAGTTAATTCTAATAATAAATAAATAAAAAAAAATAAATAATTTTAATTAAAAATCCTTAAGTTAACACATTGCTAATAAAACTTATCAGTAAAAATTTAGACATTGCCATAAATAACTATTTAATTATGAAAATAAAATTATCTAATTAAAATTATAATATTTAAAGAATAAATAAAATATTAAATAAAATATTAAAAAATAATATAAATAAAAAAAATAAAAAATAAAAAATAAAAAATAAAAAATAAAAAATAAAAAAATAAAAAAATAAAAAAATAAAAAAATAAAAAAATAAAAAATAAAAAATAAAAAATAAAAAATAAAAAATAAAAAATAAAAAATAATAAAAAATAAAAAATAAAAAATAAAAAGTTATATATTGGTTTTAATAAAACTTTTAATAAATAACTTTTTTAAAAGTAAATATTATTAAATAAAAGCAAATATTATTAACTAAAAGTAAATATTATTAACTAAAAGTAAATATTGTTAAAAGATATTAATTAAGAATTATTTATATTAATCAAAATAAATTTATATTATTTAAAATTATAAGCTTTCATGATATGATATTTAAAATTAAGTAATTAATAAAAAAATTATCATTTTAAAATTTAAGAGCTTTTCCATAAGGACTATAAAACAAAAAACATGGAGTTTTATAATAACATCTTTTTTATAAGTAAAAACATCTTTTTATTTTATAAGTAAAAAATTTACATATAAACTATTTTAAAATTAAATTAAGGAGTATAATATTTTAAAATTAAATTAAGGAGCATAATATATGATAGAAAAAGAAATTACTTTAAACCCTGAAGAAACCTTAGAATATATTAAAAACAATGTTAAAAAACATGACACCTTAGAATTATCTTACAATAGAGTTTATGCTCCTGGAAATGTTTTAGATATTAATGTTGAAGAGGATTGGGGAGATGAAGCTTTAATAGTTTCTCTTCGATTGAATGGAGAGCTTGTTAATGATGTTGTAAGGGTCAATATGGAAAATATTAAAAATGATCTTTTAGAAGTAAGACATGTTGTTGAAGATGACAAAGACATCATAATTACTGTAGAATAACTTTGTTTAATCATGTATTTTGATTTACAAGTTTTTACTTTAAAAAATTCTAAATAAACTTAAAGCCTAATATCTTTACAGAACCGATTTTTAAAAGAAAAAATATCGAATATAATTTTTGATCAAACTTTTTTTAAAAAAGTTTGGGGGTGTTTTATGGTAAAAGAAATAGAAATGGATTGTGATTTAGCTATTGAATATATTATGAATAATGTAAAAGAAAACGATAGATTAGAATTATCTTACAATAGAGTATTTACTCCAGGAGAAGTCCTAAACATTGATAATAGTACTTATCATGGGAAAAATGGTGCTAAAGTTCTTATACATGTATTAGAAGGTAGTTCCAGCTCTACTGTTGAAGTTGATCTTGAAGAAATTAAGGATGATTTAATAGAAGTTAATCATATACCTAAAAATGGAGAAGAAATCATCATATTAATAGATAAATGTGAAGTTGAATGAATATATTGGAATTGAATGTGGAATAAGTGGTTTAACTGGATCGCTCGGTATTATGGAAGTTGAATGAATATATTGGAATTGAATGTGAATTTATAATAGTTATTTTAATGTTTCCATATTAGAGAGCTTTTCTAAACTTTCAACGGCTTTAACTTTAACATCAATATTTTCTTCTTTAATGGCTGCAATTGTATTTAATCCACTTCCAGTCACAATTGCAAAATTATATGCATCAATTTTTGTATTGTAAACTAATTCTCGTGGTTTTCCTATTTTATAGACAGGAATTCCTATATCTTTAATGATTGAAAGTAAATTCTCTGTATCTTCTCTTGCAACCACAGGAATTTCTTTTACTGATGATAAAAGTTTTCTATTCCCTTCTTTATTCTTGCTAATCGCTGTTAGATCTTTGAATATGTATATTACATGGGGATCAAGAGAGGATCCACTGTAAGCAATTAACTCTATAAACTGAGGATTAGATTTAATTTCTAAAAGACCACCATATTTCGGGGTTGATAATATTCCATTGTTAATTAAAATTCCATCAAGAGACAAACTACAAATTGTAGCTATTCCAATCTCATTACTATCACCAACATTATCAACCATTTTATAGTATGGACTAATATATTCTGATAGATTTTTATATGCATCATACATTATTTCAATTGAATTATCAAGGTCTTCTTTTTTTATTATTGATATATTTGTTATTAAATTTCCATTGTAAGTTTCAACATCAAAATCTACTTTTTCAAATAAGTTCCAAGCTTTTGAAAGTATGAATTGTACTTTATTATTAATATTATACTTCCCTTGTTTTAATATGGTTTTTTTTGGATTTGTTATTAGTTTTAAATCCTTATATCCATATATTTCTTCTTTTAACTTTATATTAACATCGTATCCTTCTTCATATATTAAGCAAATTGGAGTTACTCCCCCAATAATAGTAATTCCAAACATGCCTTCATTAACTGGAATACCTAAAGCATCCTCACTATCTTCACCTATATTTAAAACTCCTCCAATACCAACTTTTTTTAATTTCTCTAAGAGGTTCAATGCTTTTTCTTTTGAATTAATAGGGAGTACAATGAAAACAGCTGGAATAGTTCCTGTTCCAAATTCTAAAACATCCCCCACTGAAGTCATTTTATTGGTGGAAAAAGCTTCTAACGGGCTTATAGAAGTGTTTTTAAAGGATATTAATTGGGTAAATTGTTTGGGCATATAATCTTCTACTTCTAAGAGACCACTGTATAATGGTCGTGAAGTAATACCATTAGATAAAAGAACACCATTGAATGTTGTTGCACAAACCGTGTTAATTTTAATTAATTCTTCACTTCCAACTTTTTCTTTCTGGTAATTAACATAAGGGCTAATAGCTAAACCTGATTGAAAACCTTTTTTTATTGTTTCTAATAATCCTTCTTGATAATTGAAATTTGATGTACAAGTTATAACATTTCCATCATTAGTGTTAAAGTCAAAAAAAGAGTAATAAATCATTTCTTCAGATTTTGAAAATATAAAGTCTACATGATCATAAATTAATCCTTTATTAAGCTCTTCTTCTCCTAAATTAGTTATAATTCTACCTGTATTGCCTTTACGTTCAGTGAATCCTCTTTCATCCAATATTTTAAGATGATATCTAACAGCTCGTTCACCAAGATTAAAACCTCTATGTTGTAATTCATTAGCTATTTTTTTAGAACCAACGACTTTATCATGGTCATTTATAATTCTAAGAATTTCAATCATTTTATGTTCGGAATCTGACATTATTCACCTTAAAATATTTGATTATATTGTTTAATTGACACCCCACCCTAAAGAGGACGAGGATTCTTACTCACAATATAATGATTGAGCATAAATAAACCAAGCATGGTATCTTTGTGCTATTGCCCTACGGTTCTTGAATTATTAGAAAGTTTTAAATATATTTTTTTATTATTGAAGAAATTTAAATGAATGAAAATTTTATTATAATATGGTTCTTATGGAAAAATTCTTAAATTTTAAAATAATAATTTTTTTATTTAATTTTAAAATAATAATTTTTTTATTTAATTTTAAATATCACTTTATAAAAATCTACAATTTTAAGTTTTAAATAATATAAATTTATTTTGATTAATATAAATAATTTTAATTTAATATCTTTTAATGATATTTATTTTTAAAAAAATTATTTATTGAAGACTTTATCAAAATCACTATACTACTATAACTGAGTACATACTAAATATGTCATAATGATTTAACCATGTAAGGTCCCTCTAAATTATATCCAAATTTTTTGTAGTAATTTCTTGCTCCAATTCCACTCATAATAGCTAATTTTTCTTTGCCATGTGAAATAGCTATTTTTTCAGCTTCTATGACTAATTTTTCACCATAGCCTCTGTGTTGACCAATATTCATGTTTTTATCTCCTATTTTCATCATATTCCCATAAATGTGGAGTTCACGAATAATAGCTGTTTTATTATTGATTTCAGTTCTATGAGCATCTTTGGAAGGTATTCTAAGTCGCAGGAATCCTGTTAAGAATTTTTCTTTTTTGTCTTCATAGGATAAAAATATTTCACACCCATTGGATGCATTGTATGATTGTTTAAATAGTTTAAAATCATCTATTGTTAAATCAGTTATATTATCTTTATTGTGTCCTATTTCACGACATCTTATGCAATTACATTCTATATTATCTTCTTTTAGTTTATTATAGACAAGTTCGCCGAGATTTGATTTTTTAATTCCTGCTTTAATTAGTTTGGATGGGATATCTCTTTGAATTCTCATTGTTCTAACCCATTTTGGAAGGATTTTTTTTATTTTGACAATTAATTCAATTGCTTCTTCAGTTGTGTAAGGTTGATATTTACCATCCATCCACATTTTATACAATTCACTTCCTTTTGTAACAAGGGTGGGGTAAATTTTTATCATATCTGGTTTGAAATTATCATCATTAAATATTCTTTTAAAAATTCTCATGTCCATGTCAGGGTCTGAAAAAAGTCCTGGCATTAAGTGCATTCCAACTTTAATTCCAGAGTCTTTTAATATTCTTGTAGAGTCAATTACATCACCAACACTGTGTCCTCTTTTTATTTTTCTATATACAAAGTCATAAGTTGTTTGAACACCTAATTCAACTCTTGTAACACCCATATTAAGCATTCTATTAACATCTTCTATTTTACAATAATCAGGTCTTGTTTCAAATGTCATACCCACACAGCGAATATCTGAATTTTCATTAATTTTCTTAGAGTCATCCAACAAAACATAGTCATTAGGAGGATATCTTTTTACTATATCGTTGCTATCTATTTTTTTAGATAAGTCAGGGTAATCTGATTTAGATGTTTTAACCAATTTGTAATCGTTCATTGCTTTAAGGCAACTTGATATGAACCATTCTTGATAAGATAAGTCTCTTGATGGAAATGTTCCCCCCATGATTATTAATTCAACTTTATCTATTGGATGACCTATTTTATCCAATTGTTTTAATCTTTGATATGTTTGCTGATATGGATCAAAATTAAACATTCTTGCTCTAAGTGCTGCTGGTTCTTCTCCAGTGTAACTTGGAGGAGCCACATCACTTTCAGGGCAATATAAACACCTTCCATGAGGGCATTTATGTGGATGGCACATAACAGCCACGATAGCTACTCCAGATATTGTCCTTGTTGGTTTCTTCTGTAAAGTATAATAAACCTCTTCTTTTTCATTATCTTTTACATATTCAAGTATTTGAGAATTAGTCATGAATTTCTCCAATTTAAATTCATTACAAACAATTCTTTTAGCTTTTTCTAAGTCTCTTCTTGTTTTTATATTCCCATTTAGAATATCTTCTATTAATAAACGACATGGAATTTCCATAAAATTTAATTCCCCTAAAAAATATATAAAAATTCTTATTATAGTCACATTATGGAAAAGTTCTTAAATTTTGAATAATAAACTTTTTTATTAAATTATTTAATTTTAAATATCATTTTATAAAAATCCATAAATTAAAATTTTAAATAATATAATTGTATTTTAAATAATATTAATCTATTTTAAATAATATAATTGTACTTTAAATAATATTAATCAATTTTAAATAATATAATTGTACTTTAAATAATATTAATCAATTTTAAATAATATTAATCTATTTTAAATAATATAAGTGTACTTTAAATAATATAAATGTATTCTAAATAATATAAATGTATTCTAAATAATATAAATGTATTCTAAATAATATAAATGTATTCTAAATAATATAAATGTATTTTAAATAATATAAATAATTTTAGATTAATATTTTTTAATAACACTTATTTTATTTTTAAAAAAGTTAATTATAGTCATTATGGAAAAATTTTTAAATTTTTAAATAATAATTTTTTTATTAAATTATTTAATTTTAAATATTATTTTATGAACATTCATAATTTTAAATTTTAAATAATATAAATGTATTTTAATGAATATAAATGTATTTTAAATAATATAAATATATTTTAATGAATATAAATGTATTTTGATTAATATAATTATGTTTTGATGAACATAAATAATTTTAGATTAATATTTTTTAATAATATTTATTTTTAAAAAAGTTATATATTAAAAACTTTATCGAATCCATTATATTAAAAACTTTATCAAAACAACTATAACTTAAAATTTTAAAAAACAGCGAATAAATTCTCATAAGTTGAAAATAAATTTTCAACAATAAGATATTTAAAAATAAATGATTAATTACAATCATATTTTACATCACTACATTTTAAATTAAAAGTTTGTAATAATCACCATCAATTTTTTTAATCGTCTTAATTATACCATTATTTTCTAAGGATAATACTACATGATACATGCTGAAGTTAGTTAATTTTAGTTCACCATACAATAAATTTCCTTCTAATAAATATTTTGAGACAGTTTTATCGTCTTTAACCAAATTTTCAATAATTTCTAAAGATTTTCTTTCTTTTTTATTTAATTTTAAGCTTTTAGCTTCTTCTTTAACCTGTGTTTGATTATCCTCAATAGCTAATTTTTCATAATCTTCATTTGTTTGATTATCTTCAATAGCTAATTTTTCATGGTCTTCATTTGCTTGATTATCCTCAATAGCTATTTCATTAATATTTTCTGCCTTATCTTCGGTGATTATCTCTTCATCCATTTTATTTAGTCTTATACTATTATCTTCATGAAGAATTATTCCTTTATTGGTTAAAAGATTTAAAACATTTTCTAAGTATTCTTTATATAATTCAAGTTCCATCTTTATAATACTTAATGGTATTTTATTCCCATATTCTAAACTTAAAGTTTTAATTTGCCTATATATAATATATTCTTTCTTAGAAATAGTAACCATATCTTCCCCATATCCTTAAATAATAATATTTTATTTTCTCTACTTTTAATGTCATATTATTTTAAAATATTAATGATGTTTATGGCTGTGAAATAAAACCATTAATAGCTGAATTTGCAACCACTTTAGAATTAGAGAGATAAATGTAAGATTTAGGATCACCCATTCTTCCTTTAAAATTGCGGTTTGTTGTAGCAATAGCTGTTTCTCCTTTAGATAAAACTCCCATATGTCCTCCCAAACAAGGGCCACAACCAGGATTACATACAATAGCTCCTGCTTCTATAAAAATTTGTATATAATCTTTTTCAATGGCGGATTTGTATATCTCAGCTGATGCAGGAGAAATTATTAATCTCACATCTTCATGCACTTTTTTATCCTTTAAGACATCTGCTGCTGACTTTAAATCTTCTAATCTTCCATTGGTACATGACCCAATAAATCCTTGATCGATTGCTATACCTTCAACTTTTGATATAGGTTTTATATTATCAACATTGCTTGGGCAAGCAATTTGTGGTTCCATATCATTTATATCAAAATAAAACTCCTTTTCATAACTACTATCCTTATCAGATTTAAAAATATTAAAATTAGTCTTATTCGTTCTTTTTTTTAAATATTCGATTGTTTGTTGATTTGGCTCCATAATTCCATTTTTTGCTCCCATTTCAATAGCCATATTTGCTATTGTCATTCTATCTGAAACACCAATTTTATCTAATGTATCACCAAAGAATTCAATTGCTTTATAACTTGCACCATCAGACCCAATTTCTCCAATAATATTTAGAATAATATCTTTTGCAAAAGTATTTTTACCTAAATCACCAGTAACATCAATTTTAAATGCCTCTGGAATCATAAACCAAGTTTTACCAGTTGCATAAACCATTGCAATATCTGTTGATCCCATTCCTGTTGAAAATGCATTAAAAGCTCCATAAGTACATGTATGAGAGTCTGCCCCCACAATTATTTTTCCTGGTTCAACAAGTCCTTTTTCAGGTAATACTTGATGACAAATACCTTCTCCATGATGATAAAAATGTTTCAATTCTTGTTTCCATGCAAATTCTCTTGCAACTTTATGGAATTCAGCAGAACCGATTGTATTTGGTGGAACAGTATGGTCAAAAACAATAGCTATTTTTGAATTATCCCAAACATTTTTAGCTATTTTCTCAAAAACTTTAATAGCTGGTGGAGATGTTCCATCATGTGACATGACTAAGTCTACATCGACTTCTATAATTTCTCCTGGACTTACTTCTTTTCCATACTTATTAGATAATATTTTTTCAGTGATATTCATTATAACACATTATAAGTTTTTGTTTTATTCCAGTGCTTTAATTTATATAATTTCATAGAAGTTGTTGCACAATTATTTTAATCAAAACTTAATCCATCTTTAAATATATATTTAAATTAATAGTAGAATATAAACTTATAAATAATTTTTTATTAGTTTAAATTTTATTAGTTTAAATTTTTTTAATTTTTAATTTTTAATTTTAATTTTATTAATTTTAATTTCCATCCCATTTTTATATTGTTGTTTCTAATAAATAGTTTTTTTAAAATAAATATTATTAAAATATATTGATTTAAAAGGCACTGTTCAAACCTTTACTGATGAAATATTCTTGAGAAGAAGTATATAATTTTGCATATATTTGACCTATCAAAATATTAACTAAAATGACTTAATATTGCATTTATCTGAGAGTTTAATATTTTTAAAAGTTTTATGTGATGGTTTTAAGTGTTATTGAAATTTTAAAGTTTTTTTAAAATAAAATTTGATTTCAGTTAAATTTTCGATACCATTCTAAAATTAATTAATAAAACTTATTAGGAAAGATTTGAACATTACCCAGATTTGAACATTACCATTATTCCTTAATTTAACAGCATTTAGTATCAGGATCTTGGTTTCTGATTAAAAAAATGATAATAATTGAGTATGTAAATTTTGATAATAATTTAATTACTGTAAGATTTTGGTTATGGTTTTTAAATCTATTAATATTATTTTTTGGCCCATAATACATTGAGTAAAAATTTGAAATAAAATATTATTATCTGAATTTAGCATATTCCTAAAAACTTCAGGATTCAACTTTTTGATGGTTTTAAAATAGTTCCTTTAATTAAATTGTTTAAGGTAGATTAAGTATTTGAAATTAGGTTTTTTAGTTTTTCAAATGATAATTCAGTCATTTCACTAATCTCTTTCAGTGAAAAACCTTTATTTTTCAATTTTAAAGCAAAATTAATTTTTTCTTCTTCTTTACCTTCTTCTTTACCTCTTTCAACACCTTCTCTTATACCTTCTTCTTTACCTCTTTCAACACCTTCTCTTATACCTTTTTCTTTTGCGGTTTCTAAACGGATTTTTTCATCCATTTGTCTTTTTTCAATTTCTATTTTTAGAATTTCGGCTTCT
>JAITPS010000087.1 GCA_031289325.1 Candidatus Methanovirga meridionalis | reverse complement strand
AAAATTAAAAAGAGGTAGAAAATTAAAAGAAAAAAGATTAAAAATAGAGTATGCTGAATTGTTAGAATCGATTAATATTTTCAACATAAGCATAGCATAAAAACAAAACAAAATGAACTGATGTTTTAATTTTTAAATGGGTATTGGTTTAGCGAGAGCTATCCTTTTTTTGAATGGGAATGTTTAGATTTTATAAGATTTTTAATTAAGTTTGGGAGAAAAACTAAATTAAAGAAATGAATAATGGAATGTGAATGAAAAATTTATTAGTATCATGTCACGAAAATTTTATAAAGTAGAAAAAAGTAATACTGAAAATAGGTTTTTGGAAATCATCTATAGTTATTATGAAAAAGTTCTTAAATTTTGGATGATAATTTTTTCATTTTTGAAATGATAATTTTTTATTAAATTATTTAATTTTAAATATCAATTTATTAAATTATTTAATTTTAAATATAAATTTATAAAAATATATAATTTTAAATATCAATTTATAAAAATACATAATTTTAAATATCAATTTATTAAATTATTTAATTTTAAATATCAATTTATAAAAATATATAATTTTAAATATCAATTTATAAAAATATATAATTTTAAATTTTAAATAATATAATTATGTTTTGATTAATATAACTAATTTTAAATTAATATTTTTTAATAATATTTATTTTTTATAAAATCATTATCAAGAACTTTATCAAAACCACAATAATTATTAATAAATACTATAATTATTAATAAATACTAAATGTTATTTTAATTAAAATTATTTTCTTTTATTTTAAAAGCTTTAATTTTTAAAGTTAGAAACAAAAAATCTTCAATATTTAAGTTATTTTTGATAACAAATCTTTGATTTTCTTTACTGAAATTTTTTATTTCAAATAGAAAAACGAAGTTTTTCTTTATTTATATTCAGCACATATATCATTGTGTGATGTTTGTAATATTTTTCTAATAATAAACTTTAACAGTTTTTCTTAATAATAAACTTTAACGGTTCTTCTTAATAATAAACTTTAACAGTTCTTCTTAATAATAAACTTTAATAGCTTTTCCTAATAATAAACTTTAACAGCTTCTTCTATATCATTGTAAAGACCAAGAGCGGCTAAAGCACCAATTTTCCCTTGATCACCAGTAACAGCTATTAATTTTATTTTTAATTTTTCAGCGAGATGTTCAGCTTCTTCAACAGTCATCATCTTTGTTTTAGCATCCAATGAATATTGTCTTAAAGCAATAGGAATTTTTAAACCTTTTAAAATAGCTATTGCAGTTTTATCAGAAAGAGTATCTCTTTTTAAAAGTTCAACAATCCTATTAACAAGTTTGTTCTTGTTTTCACTTTTAACAGCGAATGTTAATGCAATTGAAACACAATTCTGTGTCTTATTTGGGTTGTGGGGATAAAGTTGAACTATGATATGATCCAAATAATGAAAACCTTCATTTTGAAGCTCAATAGCAATATTATGAGCTGTTGTCCATGTTGCTCCTTCTTCCTTTGTATCTGTATCATCTATTCCAATGACAATTTTTTCCATTTTTTCAGTTACAACAACAGCTTTTCCAAGTTTAGAACCACCACCAGCATTAATAAGTTCAATATACTTTACACCATCTGCCATACCACGACATAGACCAGCCCCAACACCAGCCCCAGCTAATCCACCATGAGTAACTTTAACATTGTTTTCTTCAATAGCTATTTCTTCTATTCCTGCAGCACATACACTTGCTTTTAAATCAAGATTGTCTTTACCAATCTTAGCTAAAAAAACTTGTTTATTTCCATCTCTGTAAGCAGATTTAATAAGTTTACTATTGTTTTTATATTGGTGTACAATCCAATGAGAACCAGAAATACATGGATGATATTCTACAATCTCTACAAGGTCTCCATCCACCATAGTGACTATTTTCTCATAGGGAGATATCCAGGGTTTATTATATTTTTTTTTAATTTCTTCAGGTTTTAAAATTTCCATACAATCATCTATGATTCTTAAATGTTTTTATAGATTAATTATATATTAACAATGGGTTTTATTGTCTATATTTCTTTTAATCTTTTACACATTTTCACTACTGATTCAACAGCTCTTTTACCATAATCCACTCTTTTATGAGCATCTAATCGTGTCATACCTGGACCACTTATTCCTAATGCAACAGGCTTATTATATTCAAGAGATAGATCAGTTATTTTACGGGAAGCATGTTGAGCAACAATTTGATCATGATCTGTTCCTCCTTCTATCACAGCTCCAAGTGTAACAACACCATCAATATCATCCTTTTCTAAAAGTTTTTTAATAGCTAATGGCATATCAAAAACTCCTGGAACTGGAAAAATTACTGTTATTTCAGAGTCTCTTATTTTTGCTTCTTCTTTAGCTAATTCAAGCATCATTTGTGTAATATCATAATTAAATTCAGCTACTACTGCACCAATTCTATATTCTACCACTTTATCACCATCATATTAAATTATTCTATGAAATTTAATCAGTATAGTCTTTTACTTAAAATTTATTAATTTAGAATTATATTAATTTAGAATTATTATATTCATATTATTATAAAATTTAAAATTATAGATTTTTATAAAGTTATATTTAAAATTAATATTTAAAATTTATTAATTTAGAATTATTATATTTATATTATTATAAAATTTAAAAATATTGATTATTATAAAGTAATATTTAAAATTTATTAATTTAGAATTATATTAATTTAGAATTATATTAATTTAGAATTATTATATTCATATTATTATAAAATTTAAAATTATTGATTTTTATAAAGTTATATTTAAAATTAATATTTAAGATTTATTAATTTAGAATTATTGTATTTATATTATTATAAAATTTAAAATTATTGATTTTTATAAACTAATATTTAAAATTAATATTTAAAATTTATTAATTTAGAATTATTGTATTTATATTATTATAAAATTTAAAAATATTGATTTTTATAAAGTAATATTTAAAATTAATATTTAAAATTTATTAATTTAGAATTATTGTATTTATATTTAAATTTTTATAAAGTAATATTTAAAATTAATATTTAAAATTAAATAACTTAATAGAAAAATTATCATTTTAAAATTTAAGAACTTTTCAATAATGACTATAATTTAAAATATTATTTATTATTGGAAAATATATTTTTTTTATTGAATTTATTAATATAAATTAAATAATAAATCTCAAATTTAAATTTAAATTAAACCTTAATTACATGCCCCCTATAATAAAAATAGCTACGGAACTTAAAATCATTAATAACAATATTATAATTCCACCGATTCTTAAAAGTTTACTCATAATTATCATCCCCATAATTTCTAATTCATCATATATTCTTTATTAATTTAATTTATATTTTATTATCCTAATTTATATTTTATTAGTCTAATTTATATTTATATTAGTTTAATTGACTTATAAGTTTAAGTCCATCATACAATTTTTCAATATCTTCAAAATTATTATAACAATGAATAGAAGCTCTAACAGTGCCATTTTCAGAAGCAATACTTCGAATACTTGGTATTGAGCAATGAAATCCACTTCTAAGACAAATATTAGAAGTTTCATCTAAAATTTTACTTACATCATAAGGATTTAATCCTTTAACATTGAATGAAACTGTGTGATGAATATTATTTGGATTTCCATATACTTCAATGTTATCAATTGAATAAATTTTCTCATAAAGTTCTTCTGTGAGCTTACCACAATATTTTTCAATATTTTCTATTTTTATATTATTTATATAATCAATAGCTTTACCTAAACCAATTATACCACTAATATTCTGAGTTCCACCTTCAAATCTATAAGGAACCTCTTCTAATGTAAATTTATTTCCTTCAATATTTGTCACGGTTCCACCGCCAAGATTCTTAGGTACTAAATTTTCAGCTATTTCTTTTTTTAAATATAAGAAACCCGTACCAACAGGACCTAACAATCCTTTATGTCCAGGGAAAGCCATGAAATCAGGTTTTATTTTATTAATATCAATTGGAAGATAACCTGCTGATTGAGCAGCATCAACAAGAAATAAGATATTATTCTCTTTAGCTATTTTACTAATCTCTTCAATATTCTGTTTTGAACCAAAAACATTAGATATATGGGTAATAGCTATTAATTTTGTATTTTCATCTATTAAATCATTAATACTCTCAGGATCTATAGTGTAACTATCATTAACTTTAGCTATTTTTAATTTAAGATCACCTAAATTTAACCACGGAACAATGTTAGAATGATGTTCAATATTTGAAACAATGACATTATCTCCTTTTTTGAAGTTTAAGCCATTTACAACTATGTTAATAGCTTCGGTAGTATTTTTAGTAAAAACTATCTCATCAGGATTTCCATTAATAAATTCAGCTATTTTTGCTCTTGTATTCTCTAATTTATCACTGGATTTAATGGCTATTCTATAATTTCCTCTACCAGTATTTGAATTATAATTACAATAATAGTCATTCATTGCTTCAATAACTGGTATTGGTGTAAGACTTGTACTTGCAGAATCCAAATAAATAAATTCATTCAATATTGGAAAATCCTGTCTTACTTCTTTAAGTTTTCTCATTTTAACCTCAGAAATTTCATATACTTTTATACTTAAATTTTTAAAGTATAAGAGGTTATCCAACAATTATTTTTATTAAAATTTTCAAATATTATGTTTTTAATAAAAATTATAATGATATTTAAATATAAATTATAAAAAATATTTATATTAAAATTAAATGTCAATTATAAGTTTTAATTAATTTTAAAAATTACTATTAAAATTTTAATTTTAAAAATTAGAAAAATGAAGTTTTTCTTTAATTAGCTAATTTAAAAATTTAAAATCTTGAATCATTGAACAATGTATTATATTATTAATTTTATAGTATATTAAAAGAGTTATTTATATTTTTCATTTATTGAATAATAAACCATTAAAATATTTTTATTTTTTTGAGAAACTTTTTTATAAAATAATATTTAAAATTAAACAATTCAATAAAAAAATTATTATTTTAAAATTTAAGAACTTTTCCAAAAGGATTATAATGTAAAATAGAGATATTAACCCCTAAAAATTAATTAAAAAATTTTTATTGAATTTTTTTTAGATTATGATTATTAATTTTATATTCACTACTAAATTAAGATTTCAGATGGATAAATTAAGGTTTCATCCATTTTAAAGTATAATAGGTAATATCTTTATCTTCATCGATTACTGCAAGAATCAAACTTTTTTTTACACCATGAGCAACCCTTGCATAGCTTGAAAGATTTGAAGTCTTTAAATCTTCAAATTCATATATTATTTTAACTAAATAATGTGAATGCCCATCACCAGGAGATTTACCACGTTCATATAATCTGAATTCAGAACCATACTTAAATCCTGCTTTGATAATATAACCTCTATCTTTCAAATCTCTAAAAACAAGGTACTTACCATACAATCCTTTATCTCTAATTAAAGATACTAAAAATTCATAATCGATTTTTTCATCGTTAAAATAAATTTTCAAACGACTTTTTTCTAAAAGATAACACCCTTCAATAAGAGAAAGTTCTAAAATATCACCTTCTAATTTTCCAAAGTGATTTTTCTGATTTAAAGCTATTGCTTTTTGATTATCTTTAATATTAATAGAAATTATTTCATCAAATAATTCTCCTCTCATCTCCACACCCAAAATAATAATATCGAATTTTAATTAAATATCATTATTTAATAATTATTATTATTATTAATTAAATAAATATTAGACCGTTTAAATATTAGACCGTTTCCATTTAGTTTTGTATTTTTATAAGTTTTGTTATAGGAATTCTTTTTTTAAATAAATTATTTAAATATAGTATTATAGTTAATCATCCATATTTGTTCATCATAATATTGTATGTTGTTTTTCAAGTTTTACTTCTATTTTCATGGTTTATTTTGAATAGTTCTCGCTAATATGGGAGAAAAAATAATCCATTATTATTTTTATATATATTTTTATATATATTTTTAAAAATTTTATATTTTAAAAATTTCAAATTAAGATTAAATTAATTTTTTAAATAATAATTTGATTTCAGTTAAATTTTGATACCATTCTAAAATTAATACTAATAAACTTATCAGTAAAGATTTGAACATTACATATCCTATTTCAATTAATATAAATGTATTTCAATTAATATAAATAATTTTAATTTAATACCTTTTAATTTAATTAATATCTTTTAAAATATTATCTATTAAACTATTTGTTTTTAAAAAAGTTATTTATTAAGAACTTTATCAAAATCACTATAACAAAATAAATAAAACAAACTATTTAATTATAAATTAACAAAAGAAATTATATGATTTTGAAAATTAAAATATTTTATAATCATTATGAAAAAGTTCTTCAATTTTAAAATGATTTGGATGGGATGTAAATATGAGTGAGAATGAAAATTTGATTGAAGATGATTTATCTAATGATGATTTATTATTTACAGTTTTAATGTATATTTTGTTAGAAAAATATTTAGATAAAGAAAAGCTTTCAGATAATGAAAAAAAATATATGAATCGTTTTTTTAATGCTAAGCCAAATATTATGAATGATTGTAAGAAGATATATGGTGAGGAGAACTTTCAAGATATTATCGATGAGTTAAATGATGATGTAGTAGTTCCAACTGAAGAGGATCTTAAGGAGATGGTATCTCAATTAGTTAAGGTATTTGAAAAAAAAGAATTTGAAGATAACGAATTTCATAAATTAGATGAATACCTTAATGAAAATTATTTCTTTGAAAAAAATAAAGAATTGAAAAAGGAATTAAAAAAGAAGAATTATTATTCATTAATAAAAGATAAAAATCTTAGAAAATCAATTAGAAATTTAAACTTCATAGAGGAACTCATTGTAGAGGAATTCTTTATAAATAGAAAAGATTTAAAAGTGATTATTAAATGTTTAGAAATTAAAGATTCCGAGCTTAATATAGTACTAAATAAAATATATGATGATTCAAAATCAATACTTGGAAATAGCTATTTACTTTATGTTGTTTTGTTTCTTTATGATTTGTATATTGATTTAATTCCATTTAATGAATATTATGAGAGTTTTTCTGAAGAAGACATTTATCAATTTTATGAAGAGGAAAATAAAGTAAATGAAGAAAATAATCTCAATGAAGAGATTCTTAAGTATAGTTCAATAGAGCAGGATTTCATAATAACAACAAATAAGTTCTTAGAAATATTATATGAATATTATGAACTTTTCCAAAAAAATATCATGAAAAACATAAACAATTTGAAACTTATAAGATTAATGTTGCTTCATATAGAAAAAGACATTATGGATGGAGATAAAGTAGGTAAACCAACAATGAACATTCTTATTTTTCAGAGATTTATTAATGAAGATGCACATAATGCAATATATAAACTTAAGGATGTGTATATGTACAACGAAGTGTTTAGAGACCTTAAAAATGAAAACATGAAAAACCAGTACGAACTTGTTAGAGACTGTGTTGTTTCATTAGAATCAGATATAACTAAATTTAGAGAGGTATTTGAAAATTTTTTACTTCAAAATTATTTACTTGAATAGAATTTGATTTGAATTATATGTTTTGTATAATTAATGTTTTAATTATCATTCAAAACTTAAGAGCGAAATTTAAGAGCTTTTTCATAATGACTATAAATAATTTTTTTTTAAAATTAAAATTAAATATTATTAAAAATATTATTATGATGTAAAAAATGTTTGTATTTAATGTCGGATAAAATTAGGAGGTTTCCCTCCTAACCTCTCCTAAGAACGGCTCGTGTCACTTTCATGACAAGCCGCTCAAGCATATCTTTATCTGTTAGTGTGAGAATCTTCGTTTAA
>JAITPS010000226.1 GCA_031289325.1 Candidatus Methanovirga meridionalis | reverse complement strand
AGTTAAACGAAGATTCTCACACTAACAGATAAAGATATGCTTGAGCGGCTTGTCATGAAAGTGACACGAGCCGTTCTTAGGAGAGGTTAGGAGGGAAACCTCCTAATTTTATCCGACATAGGCTACAAACATTTTTTATATCACTATATGTGAAAATTACAATATTTTTAGTGAAAAAAGTTAACATCATATCATATATTAATCAAATATATATGGCATGGCGCGAGAATTTTTAGTCTTATTAGACTATTTCCTTTTAATTTGAGTCCATTTTCAGTTATTAACTTATTAAACTCATATTCATTACCATCAGGTATTAAAATCCATATCTTACCCTTTTTTAATCTTTCATTTATCTCCGAAATTATTGTAAAATTATTTTCATTACTAAAAAATTTGTTATTCTTAAAATAAAATTTAAAAAAATCATCAAATAAAGAACCTGAAGGATATAAAGATATAATAGTGTCATTTTCATTTATTTGGGATATAACTTCCATGAATTCTAAATTATCTGATTTAAAATTAATCTCAGAATCTATAAATGTAACAAAATTTATCATGCCTATTACTAAGATAATAAAAAAAATAGGAACAAATATTATTTTTTGTGAAGAAGATCTACTTAGTAAAACAGCGAAAGATAACCAAAAACATCCTAATAATAAAATAGTATACCTTATTTCAAACATTGGTTTAACTAAAACAGAGAATATTATTGCAAAAAATGTTGTCACAAATAAAACAAATATTCCTCCCCAACCAATAAACATGAAAAAAGATTTTTCAGATTTTTTTTCTACTAAGATTTTTTTTCTACTAAAATACATATATATTAAAAAGATTAGTAATGATACAAAAAATAATATTCCCAAAATAGTTGTATGCTCAAAATAAAAATAATAATCGTATATCGGAGAACATATAAATCCTATTGTATCAATTAAATATTGAAATGTGGGAACATGCCATTGATTACTATTAAAATATTTACTTTCATTAATAAATATAAGTAACCATGGAATATAAACTAATATTATAGTTACTGAAGATAATATCCAATTTTTAAGCATTTTTCTATTTTTTAAAATTATGTGATATATTAAAAGTAAATATATGAATCCAATAGCAATTGTTGCATAATAATGAGTATAAATAGCCATCAAGCTAAAAATAGAGAATATAATCCAATTTTTCTTATTAGGGTCTTCAGTGATTTTATAACAATAGTAAAAACTTAAAGTTACAAAAAAAATGCCCCATGAGTACATACGAATTTGAGTACAATAAATCATCATCTTAGGCATTGTAACAATACAAAATCCAAAAATGCCTGAAGTTAGCCATCCAAAACCTTTTTTTAACTTTGTAAAACTAAAATATAATAATAAAATTAAGGGGATAGTGGATATTAATTTAGCTACAATAATGTTTAATGAATAATATGAATTAAACATATCTGATGCATTGAATGAACCTGAAGATATAAATAATGAACAGAATTCCGTCCCCACTTTTAAGATGATGTAATATAATGGAGGGTGAACATCTTTAGCTGTAGCAAAAATCATATCCTTAAAAGACATGGATATTAACTTAAGAGTAAATGTTTCATCAAACCATATAGACTGATTTAATCCTAAAATTAACATGATCAATAATAAAATAATACTTGAAACAAATAAACAAATCCCAATAATGTCAATTAATTTGTAATTTTTCATTGCATTCATTGTACTACCTTAATTATAACTTTTATTAGTCAAATAATTAACTTATTAATATTTCATTGATTAATCATATAGACATGAGTAGGATATTCTTCAAATTTGGATATATCCTTTATTTTTGTCAATGAAAATCCATTTTCAATTATTGTTTTATTAAAATCATTCATTGTTGGGTATTCAATGGATGAGTTTAAGTCAAAAACATATACATTACCATTACTTAATCCTTCATCTATATCTTGAATTATTGAAGGATTATTATTCCACCAAATATAATTATTTCGCTTTAAAATTTCTTTCAAATAGTTTAAATATAGTACTTCCCTTAACTTTTGAGACATATGTTCATGGATCCATTTAACCAGAATTAAGGTTATTAACACTATAAATGATCATTTCAAAATTTCTGCCATTTGTCATCTTATCTGATTATTAGTTATAAAAGCTTTGGGATGTACTATAATATGGTATCCATGGAGGTCCAATAGCTATTATTGCATCATTTTCATTTATTTTACTTATACAATCTTTAAAATCAATATCACCAGATTTTTCTAAATTTTCATGATATATAAATGTAGTACAACTAACTATGCCAGCAAATAATAAAATTATTAAAGTTGGCACAAATATTATCTTTTTTGAATATAGTTTAGTTAATAAAACTGAAAAAGATAACCAAAAGCAACCTAAAACTACCATTATGTAATGTTCTCTAAACATTGGCTTGATTAAAATAGAAAATATTAGTGCAAAAGAAATCGTGAGTATTAGAAGAGTATACCCTCCATAAATCAATATATTCCTTCTATTTTTATTTTTAATTTTTTTCTCTTTTAATTTATAAAAAAGGGCAATATTAAAGAAAATAAAAATAATAAAACTTCTACAACAAAATATAGATTAAAAGAATAATTCATGTTTGATCCATATTTGTTGGCGAAAATATAAAATTTATAGTTTGAATTATATTTAAAAATGATGGAATAAACCAACCATTGTCATTAAAATATTTACTTTTATTAATAAATAACATTATCCAAGGCATATAAAGCAATATAGTAGTTATTATGGATAATATCCAATTTTTTACTAAAGATCTATTTTTTAAAATTATGACACATATTAAAATTAAATATATGAACCCAATAGCAATTGTTACATGATAATGAGTATAAGCATCCATCAAGCTAAAAATAGAGAATATAATCCAATTTTTCTTATTAGGATTTTCAGTGATTTTATAACAATAGTAAAAACTTAAAGTTACAAAAAACATACCCATGAATACATTCTAATTTCAGTGCCATAACTCACTATCTTAGGCATTGTAGCAATACAAAATCCAAAAATGCCTGAAGTTAGCCATCCAAAACCTTTTTTTAACTTTGTAAAACTAAAATATAATAATAAAATTAAGGAGATAGTGGATATTAATTTAGCTTCAATAATGTTTAATGAATAATAGGAATTAAACATATTTGATGCATTGAATGAACCTGAAGATATAAATAATGAACAGAATTCCATCCCCACTTTTAAGATGATGTAATACAATGGAGGATGAACATCCCCTGCAGTAATGAAAATTATGTCTTTAAGTGATTTACTTATTAAATTAAGAGTATATCCTTCATCTTCCCATGATGTTTGATTTATTCCATTATATAACAAAAAAACAAATAGAACTATACTTAGAATAAATAAGCAAACCCCAACATATTCATTAAGACCATAATTTTTCTTTAAAATATTCATAAACATCATTCAGTTTGTTAATTATTCCTATTTATTGTAAATTTTTGATAAAAAAGTTTAATTCTATCATTTAAAAATAATTTGTATTAACTAACAATATACATATAGCGAGGGTAAGTCATATATTTTATGGATTTTATTTCTCCAATTTTATCTAATTTTAACCCATTTTCAATTAAAGTATTATTAAATAAAGATAATCCACCATATAATTCTGGAAATCCATTAGCATCATTATCAAAAACCCAAACTTTTCCTTTTTTCAACCCTTCATTTATATTCATGATATCTGAAGAACTATTAGTCCAAACAACAAATGTTTTATTAATTAAATAGAAATCAAAAAATTTAATCATTAGATGAGGACCAATATAAATTATTGTATCATTTTCTCCAATTTGATTTAAATAATTTTTAAATTCTAATTCAGCGATTTTAGAAGTATTTTCAGAGCTTAAAAAAGTAACACTATTAAATAAACCTATAACTATTATAAATATTAAAATTGGAACAAATATCATCCTTCTTAAATGGATTTTAGATAATAAAATCGAAAAAGATAACCAAAAACAACCTATAACAACAAAAACATATTTTGCATAAAACATAGGTCTAATCAAAGCAGAAAATAATAATGCGAAGGATGTTGTAACTACTAAAATAAAAAATCCTTCATTAATCAGTGTTGAAGAATTCTTTTTATCTTTACTTATTTGGAATATATAGTATATTATTAATATTATAAATATTATAAAAAATAGGATACCTAATTCAGTCATATCATAATCATGATAATGGGGTGAAAATATAAATCCTATTACATCAATTACATCTTGAAATGTTGGAATATGCCATTGATTATCTCCAAATACAGTTCTTTTAAGAAAAATAAATACCCATGGAATATAAAATAATACTATAGTTACTGAGGATAATATCCATGTTTTTATCAAATTTTTATTTTTTAAAATCATGAATAAATATATAAAAGCAATAGCTATTGTTCCATAATAGTGAGTATAAGCTGCTAATAAACTAAATATAGTGAATATAATCCAATTTTTATTATTTGGTTGCTTAGAAATTTTATAAAAGTAATAAAAACTCATTGTTAAAAAAAACATTACCCAAGAGTACATTCTAATTTGAATACCATAAATCATCATTTTAGGCATCGTGATAATACAGAATCCGAAAATACCTGCTGTTAGCCAACCAAAATCTTTCCTTAATTTTATTAAACTAAAATATAATAATAAAACCAATGGGACAACTGAAACTAATTTATATAGGATAATATTAAGAGATACTGGATGTGGTAAAATCATTGAAATAGATTTTAAGATAATATAATATAATGGGGGATGAACATCCCCTGCAGTAGTAAGTAGCATCAATTTGAAAGATAATGCTATTAAATTAATAGTATAAACTTCATCTAACCATAATGCTTGATTTAATCCTAAAACCAACATAACCAATAATAAAATTATACTTAAAATAAATAATCCTATACCTATAATTTCATCAAAGTTTAGATTTTTCTTTAAAATATTCATGTTAATCATTACATTATTTATTATCAATATTAATACATTATTTAAGATAATATCTTATCTATGAAAATAAATTTTTATTTAATAATTAATTATAATAATTCTGATTTCTAAACTTTTACCTTTTTTATGAATTTAACCTTACCATTAAATTAAAAGTTATAGAATTTAAACTTATCTGATTGGTTAATAATTTTATTATACTTTCACCAATATTTGTACTAATTATTTTAGCTAACCCAACATAAAAAGTTGTGAATCTGGAGTTTAA
>JAITPS010000167.1 GCA_031289325.1 Candidatus Methanovirga meridionalis | reverse complement strand
GATAATATAAACTTATTAAATTTCATTATTAAATTATTTAATTTTAACTATTATTTCATGAAAATATATAATTTTAAGTTTTAGATAACATAAACTTATTAAATTTCATTATTAAATTATTTAATTTTAACTATTATTTCATGAAAATATATAATTTTAAGTTTTAGATAATATAAATTTATTTTAATTAATATAATTAATTTTAAATTAATATCTTTTAATAATATTTATTTTTAAAAAAATTGTTTATTAAGAACTTTAATTATTTATTAAGAACTTTAATTATTTATTAAGAACTTTAATTATTTATTAAGAACTTTATAAAATCCAATATATTGAAAAATAAATAAAAAAATAAATAATACTTATCTGATAATAGTTAAAGAAGATGTTTAGTCAATTGTTTCATCTTCATCAAGAGCTAATCTCATGTTATCTGGATCTTGAGGTAAATGTTCTAAGAAGTCTTCGGTTGATCTTCTAACATCACTTGATCCAATAATGTATCTTCCTACAATAAGGATATCAGCTCCACTATCTTTAGCTTCATTGATTTTTTGAGGGGTTATTCCTCCTGCTACAGCTGCAAGACCGTTGCCAATAATTTGCTTAATATTTTTTATATTTCCCCATTCACTGTTATGCTTACTTTTCTCACCTTTTTCTGTTTTTGCAGTTTCAAGGTCAACATTTCTATGTAAAAGAACTATATTTGGTTTTAAATCATCTTTAATTTCTTTCAATTTATCTATAACATTTTTAACATTCATCATGTCAAGTATGGAGTATATTCCTTGTTTTCCTGCTTCATGAATAGCTTTTTCAATGGATTCGATTGTTCCAAGTCCAGATATACATATCGCATCAGCGGTTTCATTAGCCGCCATTGAAACTTCTACTCTTCCAACATCTAAGGTTTTTAAATCAGCTATTATAAATGCTTCAGGTTTTAACTTTCTTATTTTACTTATCACACTTACACCGAACTTTTTAATTAGTGGGGTTCCTGCTTCAATCAGTATTCTTTCTCTATCTGGAATTGCTTTTATTACTTTTTCCATTGTTTCAAGATTATCTAAGTCTAAAGCAATTTGTAAATATGGAGGACTCCATAACCTATTTACTTTGAAGCCCATTATTGGATGAGTTCCACGATCTTTCTCATTCAATACTTTTTTAATAGACGGATATCCATTCATAGCTCTTTTAATAGCTAATTTAGTAGCACCATAATTATATTGATATATTTTCCTGTAATTTTGAGCATTAGGACCTATAAATACACTTACAAGTATAACTAAATCTTCAACTTCATCTTTTGAAATTATTCCTTCTTCAACAGAATCTGCAACAGCTCTACCAACAGCTGTTTGTGCAGGACCAAATATTTTACTTGCATCATTAAGATTTCCAATTGTTACTTTAGGAATAATCAATGTAGCTGGTTTTGTCATTAAGTTAGGTCTAATAACAGAAAGTAGTGGGGTATGTCCAATAGATAATTGACTCATACCATTTACAAAGGCATTACCTACTTGACTTTCTTTATCTCCTATTATTAAATCAATGTGAGCTAATTCATCACCTTCTCCAATTAGAGCTTCTCCAATATTATACATACTTTTTTCTCCTTAATTATTTCTTTTCATTAAATTTAGAATATATACTTTAATATTTTTATTTTTTTATTAGATTTTCACATTATTTTTAATATTAAATTATAGTGTTCTGTAAAATTATTTTCTTTTATTTTAAAAAATTTTCTATTTTTTAAAGTTAGAAAAACAAAGTTTTTCTTTTATTTTAAAAAATTTTCTATTTTTTAAAGTTAGAAAAACAAAGTTTTTCTTTTATTTTAAAAAATTTTCTATTTTTTAAAGTTAGAAAATTTGTAATTTTCTTTATTTCAAAAACTTTAGTTTTTAAAGTTAGAAACGAAAAATCTTCGATTTTTCTAAATTATCTTCGATAATAAATCTTTGATTTTATTCATTGAAATTTTTTATTTCAATTAGAAAAACAAAGTTTTTCTTCATTTATATATCTTAATTTTACAAAATTCAATTAAATATTTGTAATTAAAAATGATTTTTATTTCTTTAAATTAAATTTAAAAGACAAATAATAATATTTAAAAAATAATTTACAGAAAATTTTTTGAATAAAATTTTTTGAATATATATGATAAATTAATTAGACAGAACACTATATATTATTATTTTTAATATTATTTTTAATTATTATTATTTAAATATTTTTAACATTGATATTAATATAAAGTCTTGAATAAAAAACAATGTTGATAGTTTAAGAAAATTATTTTTTTAAAATTGGATTGAATTAAGAACCTTATCAGAATTATCATACAATTAAAAGAATTATAATAATCAACAAATAAAATGGATTACTATGTCAAATGGATTAATAGAGTTAGGATATAAAAAATATAAGTGTGTGACTTGCAGAAGAGAATTTTGGTCAATGATTGAAAGAGATACATGTGGAGATGCTCCTTGTGACGAATATAGTTTTATTGGAAATCCTGCAACAGAAAATAGCTATGATCTTTATGAAATTCAAAAAACATTTATAGAATTTTTTGAAAGTAGAGGACATAAATATGTACAGCGTTATCCAGTTATTGCTAAAAGGTGGCGAGATGATGTTTTCTTAGTCGGTGCTTCAATTTATGACTTTCAGCCATGGGTTACATCAGGTTTAGTTGATCCTCCAGCTAATCCTCTCACTATTGCACAGCCATCAATTCGTTTAAATGATGTTGATAATGTTGGTAGAACTGGAAGACACATGACTTGCTTTACAATGGGTGCTCATCATGCTTTCAATAATGAAAAAAGAGAAATTTATTGGAAAGACAATACAGTTATACTTTGTCATGACTTTTTTGTAAGTATTGGCATAAATCCGAATGAAATTACTTTTATTGATGAGTGGTGGGAAGGTGGAGGAAATGCAGGAGCATGTTATGAGGTATGCATACGAGGTGTGGAACTTGCCACATTAGTTTTCATGGAGTATAAAATTCTTTCTAATGGTGAAAAAGAAAAAATGCCCAATAAAACAGTTGATACTGGTTATGGTTTAGAAAGAATAGCTTGGATTTCACAAGGAACACCAACAGCTTATGATGCTTGTTTTCTTCCAATTATAAATAAATTAAAGAATTTAGCTAATATTAATGTCAATGAAGATATTTTATCTGCAAATGCTCAATTGGCTGGACTTATGGATATTGAAACTTTTGCTGATATTAGAGTGCTTAGAGAAAAGGTTGCAAATAAATTAAACATGTCTGTTAATGATTTATTAAGTTCAACTGAACCAATGGAAGCTATTTACATTATTGCAGATCACACAAGATGTTTAACTTTCATGATAGCCGATGGGATTATACCTTCTAATGTTAAAGAGGGATATTTAGCAAGATTAATCATTAGACGAACTATTAGATTTATAAAAAAGCTTAATTTAGAAGAATCACTTTCCGATATCATGAAAATTCAATTAGAATTTTTAATAAAGTTTTACGATGAAATTAAGAAACAAAAAGAACATATAATGAATATAGTTGATATTGAAGAGATAAGATATTTTAAAACCATTGATAAAGGAAAACGAATAGTAGAGAGAACTATTAAAACCATTAAAAAATCCAATAAATCTGAAATGCCAATAGAAACACTCATGGATCTTTATGATGTTCATGGTATGCCACCTGAAGAGGTAGCTGAGATAGCTTTAAAGAAAAATTTTAAGGTTAACATTCCTGATAATTTCTTTACTTTAATAGCTGATTCACATTCTACTGAAATTCATGATAAAAAAGAGTCTTTAAATATTGATTATCCTAAAACTGAACTTATTTTCTATGAAGACTTTAGAAAATCTGTTTTTAATAGTAAACTTATTGGTGTGAAGAAGATTAAAGACGAAATCTATTTAATTTTGGATAAAACAGCTTTTTATCCTGAAGGTGGAGGACAACCATCCGATATTGGAAAAATCATCATTGATAAGGTTGAATTAGAAGTCGTTCATACACAAAAAGTTAATGAGATTGTTTTACATAAAATACACACAGATTTGAACATTAATTTTTTCCTTAATAAAATAAATTCAAATGTAGAAGCTATAATTAATTGGTCAAGGAGAATTGCACTTGCAAGAAATCATACTGCTACTCATCTTGTGATTGCTGCAGCAAAAAAAGTTTTAGGAGAACATATTTGGCAAACAGGTGCCCAAAAAGGATTAAAACATTCACGTATTGATTTATCTCATTATAAGCGTATTTCACATCATGAAATTAATGAAATCGAGAAAATAGCTAATGAATATGTTATGGAAAATTTAAAAGTAGATATTCAATTCATGGGTAGAAATGATGCAGAAAATGCTTATGGATTATCTCTTTATCAAGGAGGGGTGGTTCCAGGTTCGGTGATTAGAATTGTTAAGATTTGTGGGGGTGAAACTGATGATGAACATGATAACTTCATTGATGTGCAAGCTTGTGGTGGAACTCATATTCTTACAACTGGAGATATTGGACTTATTAAGATTAATAAAACTGAAAGAGTTCAAGATGGAGTGGAAAGAATCGATTTTTCAGCAGGAACATCTGCAATACTATCTATGCAAGAGAATGATACCTATTTAATGGAAAGTAGTTCAATTTTTAAGGTTACTCCTGATTTACTACCTAAAACATCTGATAGATTCTTTAAAGAATGGAAACATTTTAAAAATGAAATTGAAAAATTAAAATCAGAAATAGCTAAACTTAAGATTAAAGATTTAGAAAATGATATTAAAAAATTTAAGGATTTAAATCTATTATCTTTCATTTTAGAAACTGATATTAAAGAATTACAAAAAATAGCTACTGATTTAACTGATGAAAATAAAGCCGATATTGTGGTTTTAGCAAATAATGATGGAAAATTAATTGTATCTTCATCTAAAATAGCTATTGAAAATGGATTTAAAGCAAACGATATCATGAAAAAATTAGCTATTGAACTTGGAGGTGGAGGAGGAGGAAGAGAAACTCTTGCTCAAGGCTCAATTTCTAAAACCTCTAAAATTCAAGAAACATATAATTCATTGGATAAGTTGTTAGAATCATTGTAATTTTTAATCTTTTAATTCACTTTAATAAACTTAATCTAATATTTTTACTATTTTTTAGATTAGATTCTAAGAAACTTAAGATCTCTTCTCCTTCTTCAGTAAGCTTATATAACCTTCCTTTTGTTCTTTCCTCATTTAAACATTTTACAATGTTTTCACCTTTTAATTCTTTAAGAACTTTACTCACATGATTGATTCTAATATTCACTTCTTTAGATATCTCTGATGGAGTTTTAATACTACGACCTATGGAAAACAAAATAGAATTTCTATATTTTGATGCCTTTATCAGTCCAATTTTTTTTATTAATATATTCTTTTCATTTAACATATTAATAAAATTATCATCATTTTAAATTATCTTAAGTACACTTTTAGTACATTTTTAGTACACTTTTAGTACATTTAGTATAATACAGATGTTTAGTTAAGAGTGTTTATTCAAATTTTTTCAAAAGTTAATTCGCACATATTCGCCCGAAAAATTTTCTCAATTTATAAATTTTCTCAATTTATATTCAAAATAAAATATAGTTGGTTTGATAAAATTCTTAATAAATAACTTTTTTAAAAATAGATATTATTAAAAAATATTGATTTAAAATTATTTATATTATTTAAAATAGATTTATATTATTTAAAATAAATTTATATTATTTAAAATA
This sequence comes from Candidatus Methanovirga meridionalis, assembly GCA_031289325.1. GTDB lineage: Archaea > Methanobacteriota > Methanobacteria > Methanobacteriales > Methanobacteriaceae > Methanovirga > Methanovirga meridionalis. Next base: position 432 of record JAITPS010000167.1, on the reverse strand, counting down.
AATTTATATTATTTAAAATTATAAATTTTCATGAAATAATATTTAAAATTAAGTAAGTTGTAGTATAGGAAATAATATTTAAAATTAAATAAGTTGTAGTATAGGAAATAATGTTTTTAAGTACAAAAAAACTTTGTTTTTCTAATTGAACAAGTTCAATAATGAATTTTTTAAAAATGAAATGTAATTATTAAATTTTTAATTAAAAAAATTATATTTATTATATTTATTATATTTATTATATTTATTATATTTTAAAAATGAAGAAATAAAAATTATTATTTAAAAAATTAATTCAATCTTAATTTGAAATTTTTAAAAATAAGATATTTAAAAATAAGATATTTAAAAATAAGATATTTAAAAATAAGATATTTAAAAATAAGATATTTAAAAATAAGATATTTAAAAATAAGATATTTAAAAATAAGA
>JAITPS010000021.1 GCA_031289325.1 Candidatus Methanovirga meridionalis | reverse complement strand
TTATAAATTAAAATAAATAATTATAAATTAAAATAAATAATTATAAATTAAAATAAATAATTATAAATTAAAATAAATAATTATAAATTAAAATAAATAATTATAAATTAAAATAAATTAAAATAAATTAATATTTTTAATAATAATTATTTTTAAAGCAATTATTTCGTTAAGATTTATCAAAACCAATATATCTTAATAAAAATTAAAAAATTCTTTAAAATAAAGAAAATCAAAGATTTTCTAACTGAAATAAAAAATTTCAATAAAGAAAATTATAAATTTTCTAACTTTAAAAACTAAAGTTCTTAAAATAAATAAAATATCGTTTTTATAACTTTAAAAATGCCTTTAAAGTAAAAAAAATTGGTTCTAAACTATATAAAAATAATTAAACATGATTATATTACTTCAAAGATATTACTTAATAAAAAGCAAATAATTGGTGTAAATATGAGTAAAATTAACATTCCTATTGCCAATCCAATAATTGAAGATGAAGAAATAGAAGAAGTTATAAAAGTATTAAAATCAGGATTTATTTCTCAAGGTCCTAAGGTTGCTGAGTTCGAAAAAGAGTTTGCAGAATTTATAAACACAAAATATGCAATAGCTACAAGTTCAGGAACAGCAGCTTTACATACGGCCTTATTAGCCTCTGAAATTGGTGAAAAAGATGAAGTGATAACAACTCCTTTTTCTTTTGTAGCAACAGGTAACTCTATTCTTTATACTGGGGCAAAACCAGTTTTTGTAGATATTGATAAGGATACATACAATATTGATCCTGATAAAATTGAAATAGCTATTAATGAGAAAACAAAAGCTATTATGCCAGTCCATCTTTATGGTCAAAGTGCTGATATGGATGAAATAATGAAAATAGCTAAAAAAAATAATTTAATAGTTATTGAAGATGGTGCTCAAGCTCATGGAGCAATTTATAAAAAAAAGGGGTCTATTTTCAATGATAAAAAAATAGGGAGTATCGGTGATTTAGCTTGTTTTAGTTTTTATCCAACTAAAAATATGACTACTGGTGAAGGAGGAATTATTACAACTAACAATAAAGAGTATGCCAATAAAGCTAAGATGTTTGTATCTCATGGTGAAAGTGAAAGATATAAACATAGTGTTTTAGGTTATAATTTCAGAATGACTGATATATCAGCAGTAATTGGTCTTGTTCAGCTTAAAAAGCTTAATGAATTTAATCATAAAAGAATTAAAAATGCAAAATTTTTAAATAAAGAATTATCCAATGTTAAAGGCATTAAAACTCCTAAAACAGTTGATGATTCAACACATGTTTATCATCAATATACTATATCCATTGAAAATGGAAATAGAGATGATTGGATTAAATTCATTAATGATAATGGAGTGGCAACGGGTATTCATTATCCTATTCCAATATATAAACAAGAACTATATGAAAATTTAGGTTTTAAAGATAAATGTCCTGTTAGTGAAAATCTTGCAAACAAAGTAGTTTCACTTCCAGTACATCCAAAAGTAACTAAAAGGGATTTAAAAATAATTGCTGATGTTTTAAAAAGGGCATCAATTAAATTTAATACTTGATTTTTATCATGAATTTCTGATAAGGAGGATTATATGAAACCAATAGATATGATTGCTACAGATTATAACTGTGAAGATTTAGGATTATCTCGTTTATGTTTAATGGAGAATGCAGGAAGAGGAATTTCAGATGAAATAGCTAAATTATCAACATTTACATTTTCAAAACCTGTTAAGATAATTATTTTCACAGGATCTGGAGGTAATGGAGGGGATGGTTTTGTTGCTGGTAGACATCTTCTTAATAGAGGTTTTGAAGTGGATATAATAACTTTATCAAATTATATTAAATCAAAAGACAGCAAAACAAATTTTAATATCCTAAATAATATGAATCCTTCATTTTCACGATTAGCAATAAAATATATTGATACCGTTGAGGACTTAAAAGAATTAGATCCTTTTAAATCAGATAGTTTCAGTGATTTCATAATAGTTGATGCTATATTTGGAACAGGGATTAAAGGAAAGCTTAAAACAAAAGTTAGAAGAGTAATAGAAATTATAAACAAATCTAATGGATTAAAAGTATCCGTTGATGTTCCATCAGGTATTAATCCTGAAACTGGAGAAATAGCTGATATTGCTGTAGAAGCAAATTATACCATTAGTTTACATAAAACAAAATCTGGTGTAAAAATAGCAGGTGAGGACTTAGTTGGAAATATAATTAGTTGTGATATAGGAATTCCAATTGAAGCCCAAATATTTCTTGGTTCAGGTGATCTTTTAAGAATGAAAAATCGATTAGATTATTCTCATAAAGGAGACAATGGGAAAATTTTGATAGTTGGAGGAAATAATGACTATTCAGGTGCTCCTTCAATAGCTGGACTTTCAGCTTTATCTACAGGAGTTGATTTAGTTTATATTGGAAGTTCAGAAGATAATAGTTTAGCTATTAAATCATATTCCCCAGATTTCATTGTTAAATCTCTTAAAGGAAATTATTTAAATTTAGATAATCAGAATGATATTTTAAAAATTGCAAAATCCGTTGATGCGGTTTTATTAGGTCCTGGTGCAGGTCTTGAAGAAGAAACAAAAAAATTATTTAATATTCTAATTTCAAAAATAAAAAAACCAATAGTTCTTGATGCCGATGCATTAAAATTAATTGATTTAAACTTAATTAAAAATAAAAAAGATTTAGTTATAACTCCTCATTTTCAAGAATTTAAGATATTTTTCAAAGATACAATAGAAAATAAAAATTTAGATAATGAATTTAGATATTTGAATTTAAATCTTGATAATTTAAATTATAATCAAGTTCATGATAAAATAGCTATTTTTCAAAAAATAACCAAAAATATTAAGGGAACCATTATTTTAAAAGGTAAATATGATTTAATTTTCCAAGATAATAAGTTCAGATTAAATAAAACAGGTAATCCTGCTATGACAGTAGGTGGAACAGGAGACTCTCTCGCTGGAATTGTTACAAGCCTTTTATCTCAAGGCTTAGACTCTTTTAATGCTGCTTGTTTAGGAACTTATTTAAACGGAAAATCAGGTGATTTAGCTTTTGATGAGTATGGTAATGGGTTTAAAGCATCTGATTTATCCAAATTTCTTCTTAAGCTTTAATTTTTTTAAATATTAGAAGAATCCAATAGTTATGTTGGTAGTGTAAAATTAGCATGATAATTTTTTTTATTAAAATTTCTATCTAAAATTTTGTTTATACGAACCCCATTTTTAATTTCAATCCAATTTTAAAAAAATAATTTTCTTAAGTTTACAGCATTGTATTAATATTATATATACTATTAAGATATTAAAATTATATAATGTTTTTTATATTATATTCATTATGGAAAAGTTCTTAAATTTTGAATAATAAATTTTTTTTTATTGAATTATTTAATTTAAAATATCATTTTATAAAAATCTATAATTTTAAATTTTAAATAATATAAATATGTTTTAATCAATATAAATAATTTTAAATTAATATATTTTAATAATATTTATTTTTAAAAAAATTATTCATTAAGAACTTTATCAAAACCAAAATTATTCATTAAGAACTTTATCAAAACTAACATATTATAAAAAAATGAGGGAGATATTATGTATGAAAAAATATTAGTTCCTACAGATGGTACAAAATTTTCAGAAAAATCAGAAGAACATGCTTTACTGATTGCAGAAGCTTTAGGATCTGAAATTATAGGTTTAAGTGTGGTTGACACATCTTTTTTAAAGGGTCTTCCTGCAGATGATACAACATATGAAATTAATCAAATTCTTAAAAAAGAATCTGAAAAGAATTTAAAAAGATTTGAAGATATTAAAAAAGAAAAAAATAGTAATGTTAAAATAAAAACAATTTCAATTGAAGGTTCACCAGCAGATACTATTATAGAAGTTGGTGAGAAAGAAGATGTTGATTTAATTGTTATTGGAAGTTCTGGGAAAACAGGATTACAAAAGTTTTTAATAGGGAGTGTAACTCAAAAAGTAGTTAAATTAGCAAAATCTAATGTATTAATTGTTCATTGAATATTTGGTATTGATCATGCAATTTACTTAAGTTTTATATGGTGGTTGTGTCAATAGGTTACTTATACAAACCAAATAGATATTTTTCATGAATATATTTGCAGAACAATGCTCTAAAAGTCTCATCGAATGCAAACACAGTTTTGCATAATTTAAGAACTGAGAAAGAAATTATTTTTTTAGCTTTAAAAATGATTTTAAAGAGCATGAATTGCCAATACATAAAATGAAAGATGAATTTGGTTAAGTTTTGTCACATAACACAGATTAATTTTATCTGAACTTCATAAGTAGAATAAAAAGCTAAAGTAAGAAATAAAATCCTCCAACTATATGAACGAACTTCAGTTGAAAAATGCATTACTCTCGGTGCTGATATCATTGCTATTGAAAAAATTCCACTAAACAACCACCCAAACCTTTTTCTTAAAATTATCAAACTAAATTAATAACAAGACTAAAGGAACAACAGAAAATATTTTCCCGACAATAACTTAACTAAATTCAATTTTAAAAAATGTTAAAACTGAAAAAACAGGTAAAAGCATGAAATAATATAATGGAGGATGTACATCAATATAAATATTATGCATCATCTCATTAAAAGGTAAATCTATAATGTAATGAAAAGTAAAAAACTCATCACTCCAAAAAGACGAATTTAAAAAATAAAATATCAAAAATAATAAAATTATGCTGAATATAGAAAAAGTAATTCCTAATAAATCCTCAAATTTATAATCAAATTTCATTTTAAAATAATCCTTATAAAAAATTATTTTACTTAGTGTTTAATTATTTTATTTATCTCTTCATCTGATAAACCATACCTTCTCATATTTTCAATGATTATTTTTTCTTTTCTAATTTCTCCTTCTTTTAATCCTTCAAGCTTACCTTCTTTTAATCCTTCAAGTTTGCCTTCAAGTTTGCCTTCTTTTTTGCCGTCGGCTCTTACTTCATTCCAATTTATAGTTTCTTGGTTATTTTTCTTATATTCCATGAGGAACTCTTTCATTGTTTTTGATCCTTGCTTATTTTCTTCTATGTAAGTTTTATGATCATTAATTTTTGATAGTACGGCATCCATTTTTAAAATCTCCTTCAGTATTTTATCATTTGTTTTGTTATCTAAAAACAATAATAGTCTATATAATTTTTTATCATATAAATATTTTATGAAATGTTTTAATCCTTGTTTTTTTATTAATTTTTTCATCTGTTTCCTAAATTTAGG
>JAITPS010000201.1 GCA_031289325.1 Candidatus Methanovirga meridionalis | reverse complement strand
AATAATAATAATAATAATAATAATAATAATAATAATAATAATAATAATAATAATAATAATAATAATAATAATAATAATAATAATAATATAAATTTATTTATTTTCAATTTAATAATTGAAAAATTCACTATTATAATAGTGGACAATATTATGAATTATAAAGTTTTATATTCTATTAATTCGTTTGTATCCTATTAATTCGTTGGAATACATTAAATAACTGGGTTTAAATTTCCAATTACCTTACCTCTGTTACTAACATGAATTGTGTCTTCAATTCTCACTCCAAACTCTCCTTTAAGATAGATTCCTGGTTCGATTGTGAAAACCATGTTCTTTTCTATTATTGTTTTATCATTTTTAGCTATTCTTGGTTCTTCATGAATATCTAAACCTAAACTATGACCTGTTGTGTGTATGAAATTTTCACCATAACCATATTCAGTTATTATATCTCTTGCTATTTTATCTAAATTACAAGATTTTATTCCAGGTTTAATAGATTTAATTGTTTTATTATATGCTTCAAGAACAATATTAAAAATTTCCTCCTCTTTTTCACTATATACTATTGTTCTTGTTGTATCAGAACAATAGTTATGATATTTAGCTCCCCAATCCACTAAAATAGGATAATCTATTTTATTATTGCTTGGTGTTGAATGAGGTAAACTTGTACTTGAAGAAGATGCAATTATTGTATCGAAGGATTCACCTTCAGCACCATTATCCCTTAATATTTGACCTAACTTGTAAGATATTGCTAATTCACTAAATTTTTTATTTTTCATATCTTCCTTTACTTCATTAAATGATTTATGTGCAATATCAGTTGCTTTTTTTATTTTAGCTATTTCATCCGATGTTTTAATCATCCTTTCTTTTTCTAACAAGTCACTAATTATTAGTTCATATTCCCCAGATATTTTCTGATAAGTTTCAATATCCAATGTTTTTTCAACAGCTATTTTCTTATAATTTTCTTTATTTAGGATTTCCTTTAAATCTTTTAGAGATTTAAATGTTTTAACTTCAATATCTGAACTATTTTCAGCAAATTCTAAATCCATAATTGTTGTATAAATAACAGGTTCTTCTTTAAGTAAACAAACTGCAAAAGCTGTTGGAAAATAATTAGAGATATAACCAATATTATTAATATCCTTAATTATCATTCCATCAAACCCTTTTTGATAGATCTCTTCGATGATAGTTTTAATTTTTCTTTCATTCATAAAAAATCACTTTTGTATTATAGTGGTGAGAAAATTTTTGTGAAATTTTTGTGATTATATCTGTTAGTAAACTATATATAATTTAAATTGTTAGTTTGATTATTAAAGAAATACTGAGAACAAAGGAGGTTAAAACTTTACAATCCCAAAATTATAATAGTTCTGATTTAATTTAAAAAATCATGACTTTGATTATTGATTTTATTTATTATCTTTTATTATCTTTTATAGCATATAAATGGAACTTATAAGTGAGTAGAGAAAATAATTTCTTTAAAACTATTATTTTTTGTAAAAGTAGAATATATAAAGGAAAACTAAAATTAAAAATACAAAAACATCAGCACTATTATAATATAATATAATATAATATTATTAGAGTGATCTTAACATATCATTTCAGTACTGTAAAAAGAAGATGGATTTTAAATAATATAAATAATTTTAAATTAATATTTTTTAATAATAATTTAATTTTAAAAAAGTTATTTATTAAAAACTTTATAAAAACAAACATAATTAAAAAAATGAAGTTTTTCTTTATTGGAATTTTTTATTTCAGTTAGAAAACCTGAAAGATTTTCTGTATTGAAAGATTTTCTGTATTGAAAGATTTTCTGTATTGAAAGATTTTCTGTATTGAAAGATTTTCTGTATTGAAAGATTTTCTGTATTGAAAGATTTTCTGTATTGAAATTTTTTATTTCAGTTAGAAAAACGAAGTTTTTCTGTACTTACAAACATTATTTCATTCATTATAAATAATTTAATAAAAAAACTATCATTTTAAAATTTAAGAACTCTTCAATTATGTAATTGCATTTTAGAAATAATTTTACTTAGAAATAATTTTACTCTTTATTATATTATTGTTATTTGATTAAAACTTTTGCAGGAGCCAAAAAACATGAAAATCATGACAAATGTGGATATATTTGCAATAAGCCATGAATTAAATGAACTTTTAGAAGGAGCAAGAGTTGATAAATCATTTCAACCAAGAAATGATATGGTTCTTATGAGATTTCATAAAACTGGGCTTGGAAGAATTGATGTGATATTTCAATCTGGTGTTAGAACTCATAAAACTGATTATCCACTTAATAATCCTACTATTCCACCATCCTTTACAATGCTTCTTAGAAAAAAGTTAAAAGGAGCTCATGTTATATCCATTAAACAACATAACTTTGATCGTGTGATTAAATTAGAGGTTCAAAAAGAACAGAAATACACTCTTGTTATAGAACTTTTCTCAAAAGGAAACATAATTCTTTTAGATGAGGAAGAAAACATAATAATGCCTCTTAAAAGAAAATTATGGAGTGATAGAGATATAAGTTCTAAAAAAGAATATAAATATCCTTCAACAAAAGGAATCAATCCAATTGACTTATCTATAGAAGATTTAAATCAGCTATTTAAGGATTCAGATAGTGATTTAATCAGAACTTTAGCAATGAATGGTTTGGGAAGTACTTATTCTGAAGAAATCATTTTAAGAACAGGCTTAGATAAAAAAATTCAAACCGTGAATTTAACTGATGAAGAAATAGCTATTGTTCATGAAAAAATAGGGGAATTGTTCACTCCACTTAAAAAATTAGAGTTTAAACCTAACATAATTATAAAAAAAGAAACTGAAAATATAGAAAATCAAGTATCTGAAAATAAAAATGATGATGTGGATAATACAAAAAAAATAGAACTTTTTCCATTAGAATTAAAGACTTATGAGAATTATGAAAAAGAATATTTCGATAGTTTTAATCAAGCATCAGATGAATTTTATTCCGAAAAAATTAGAAAAGAAATTAAATCATCTGAAGAAAGTGTTTGGGATAAAAAAGTTAACAAGTTTGCTAACAGATTAAAAAAACAGGAAAAATCCTTATCTGATTTTGAAAAAACAATTGAACTCTCAAAAAAGAAAGGAGAACTTCTATATTCTAATTATACTAAAATTGAAAACTTATTAAATGTTATCAATGATGCAGAAAAAAAACATTCCAGGAAAGAAATATCTAAAATATTAAAAAAAGCTAAAAAGGATGGTTTAGCTGAAGTGCAAATTTTTGAATCAATGAATACAATTGGAACACTTGTTTTAGATATTGAAAATATAAAAATAGATATTGATTATAAAAAATCATTGGCTGAAAATGCTGAAATCTATTATGAAAAAGGTAAAAAATCAAAAAGAAAAATTAAAGGTGGTTTAATAGCTGTTGAAAATACTAAAAAACAGCTAAAGGATATGGAAAATAAAAGAGATGATGGTATTGAAAAAATTGAACTTCCAAAGAAAAGAGTTAAAAAACCATTACTATGGTTTGAAAAATTAAGATGGTTTTTAAGTTCAGACAATCATTTGGTTATTGGGGGCAGAGATGCCAATACAAATGAATTTGTGGTAAAAAAATATTTGGATAACAATGATATTTATATGCATGGTGACATGTTGCATGGAGCACCTTCAACTGTGATAAAAAAAGAGAACATTGAAATAAATGAAAATACTCTTATAGAATCTGCTATTTTTGCAGCCTCATTTTCAAGTGCATGGGGAAATGGTTATGGATCCGCTGATGTATTCTGGGTTCATCCAGATCAAGTTTCAAAAACACCTGAACATGGTGAATATTTAACAAAAGGATCGTTCATTGTAAGAGGCAAAAAAAATTATTTAAGAGGAGTAAATTTAAAAATAGCTATTGGAATTGTGGATTATATGGGTCAACGGATAATGGCTGGACCTATAGAATCATTAAAAGCACATTCTAATAATTATGTTATTGTACGACCAGGATATACAAAAAAAGAAGCAATAGCAAAGGAAATTCTTCATAAAATAAATAAAGATGGTTTAATAAGTTTAGATGATATAGTAAGAGTTTTGCCTTCTGGTAAATGTGAAATAATTAAAGAATAATTGTTTAAATAAATCATTCATCAAATCATGGGAGTTTACAGAACTTCATTATATCTGCTAATTAAATTAGTAGTTTTAATAAAGTTCTTAATAAATAATTTTTTTAAAATAGTTATTATTAAAAAATATTAATTTAAAATTATTTATATTAATTAAAATATATTTATATTATTTAAAATTTAAAATTATAGAGTTTTATAAATTAATATTTAAAATTAAATATAGTAAATTTTATAAAGTTCTTAATAAATAATTTTTTTAAAATAGTTATTATTAAAAAATATTAATTTAAAATTATTTATATTAATCAAAATATATTTATATTATTTAAAATTTAAAATTATAGATTTTTATGAATTAATATTTAAAATTATAGATTTTTATGAATTAATATTTAAAATTAAATATAGTAGCTTTTATAAAGTTCTTAATAAATAATTTTTTTAAAAATAAATATTATTAAAAAATACTAATTCAAAATTAATTATATTAATTAAAATAAGTTTATATTAATTAAAATTTAAAGTTATAGATTTTTATAAAGTAATATTTAAAATTATAGATTTTTATAAATTAATATTTAAAATTAAATAATTTAATAAAAAAATTATTATTCAAAATTTAAGAGTTATTATTCAAAATTTAAGAGTTATTATTCAAAATTTAAGAACTTTTCCATAAGGAGCATATATAATTAAATCCTTAGATGATAAGGAAATAGCTATTAAAGGGAAATAGATATTAAATCATTTCAAAATAGTAACAATGATTTAAAAACAAGCTATAAAGTTGCTTAAAATGAAAAACTTAGAATCCGAGGAATTATCTCATATTAAACTTTCATAAAGCCTTTTTAATATTAAAGCATCCTGATCTAAAAGTGGAGACTCACAAATAACCGTTGTTTTAAAATCACATTCAATTAAGGATTCAAGAAAATATTTAGGATCTGGACCATAATCTAATTCATTTAAAGTATGATGTCTTTTTTCACCAGATTTAATATATTCTATTCTTGTAAAATGACAATGTAATCTTTTAATATCTAATTCATCTTCAACAGTGGAAAATATTTTATTATAATCATTTTTTGTTTGGATTAAACCATTATCACGAGCATGAAGATGAGCAACATCAATTGTAGGTTCAAAATTATTAAATTCCTTACAAATAGCTATTATTTCACTAAGATTTCCAAGTTGAGATTTTTTACCTGTGGTTTCAGGCGAAAAAATGAAATTTGTTATTTCTGATTGCTCTATTTTCTCTAAAACTTTATTAATAGTAGATTTAGCTATTTTTAATGTTGTTTCTTTATTTTTTAAATAGTATCCTGGATGAAAAACTATTCTGTATGCCCCCATCCATTCTCCAACTTGTGCTGATTTAAAAAGAATATCTATTGAATTATTAATTGTTTTTTCATTATTTGAGGATAAATTAATAAAATAAGGAGCATGAATAGATATTAATACATCATGTTTATCAGATTCTTCTTTTAAAATATTTGAAGATTTTTCACCTATCCTAAGACCTCTACCAGCTTGATATTCATAAGCAGAAAGTCCTTCATCAGCAATATATTCTGGAGCTTTATAAGCAGGACCTTTATAATCAACAGGTCTACCTGCAGGACCAAAAATAATTTTAGATTTCATCTATATTCCAACTTTAAATTTTCATTAAGATATACTTTTAGATTTTATATGGAACCAACTGCAAAAGCAATGAATGTAATAAACATTCCAATTTTAATTAATTTAGAAACCTTATTTGAATTATCACTACCATGACTAATCTGTATTTTATAAGCAGCCACAATAAATATTATAATAGCTATTAAGAGCAATACAAGATAGTAAACATTAAAAATCTTAATAAAGTAAAGAATAGGGCTGATAAAAGTAGGAATCAATATAAATACTGAAGCCAAAATACTTGAATTTTTCAATCCATATTTAATAGGAAATGTATTAACATTCTCTAATTTATCTCCTTTTATATCTTCCATATCTTTAACAATCTCTCTTGATAAAGTCATCATAAATGCAAAAAAAGATAAAATCAATGGAACATATATTTCTCCAAGAATTAAGCCCCCAAATATAAAACAAGATCCAGTTAAATAAGCAACAGATAGATTTCCAATCAAAGGTAATTTTTTAAGGCTATGAGCATAATAATACAATACCATACAATTTAATAAAATTAAAGTACAAGGTAAATAACTACCCACCATAACAGAAATTATAATTCCTAAGATAATAGACACTATAAACAATGATAAACCATAATTTTTAGCATTTTTTAAAGAGATTTTACCTGAAGGAATAGGTCGCTCCTGCCTATTTATAGAATCTATTTTATAATCATAGAAATCATTGATTATGTTACCTCCCCCAGTAGCTAAAAAAACAGCTAAAATGCCTATTAATAAAGGTAAGTTAATATTTTTCCCTATAATTCCCACTAAAACAAGTGCAATTATAGCCATTAATCCATTAAAAGGCCTTAATATTTCTAAATAAGGATTCATAATATCTTTCTATTTAAATTAATAATAGATTATAAACTATTTGAATTAATAATAGATTATAAACTATTTAATTTAGAAACTAAATGTTTATAATTATTTATAAGTTTAATAAAATAATTTAAAATAATTCTAATTAAATTAAATCCTTTTAATCAATTTAAAAATTTTTCTTGATGTAAATTCTTTATTGCTTGTAATAATAATATAAATTTATTTATTTTCAATTTAATTCATATAATATCTTTTTTTTTGCTTATATGTAATTTTTAACTCTTAAATAAAGATTTTAACTCTTAAATAAAGAAGAACTTCGTTTTTCTAATTGAAATAAAAAATTTCAATAAATAAAATTATAAATTTTTTAAAATAAATAAAATTAAATTATAAATTTTTTAAAATAAATAAAATTATAAATTTTTTAAAATAAAGAAAATATCTATTTAAATCAAAATTTAAAATTTAATTTGAATAATTGAAGTGTACAACATCACCATAAATTTCTTAATAAATAACTTTTTTAAAAATAAATTTTATTAAAAATATTAATTTAAAATTAAAAATATTAATCTAAAATTACTTATATTGATTAAAATAAGTTTATATTATTTAAAATTTAAAATTATGGATTTTATAAATTGATATTTAAAGTTAACTAATTTAATTAAAAATTAAAAATTAAAAATTAAAAATTAAAAATTAAAAATTAAAAAATTTAAGAACTTTTTCGTAATGCTAATATAACGAATTTTTATAAGAACATTTATTACATTTAAAATAAATAATCAACTATAAACATTTTTCACTATTATCAGAGTGTTATAACTTCTTGTTCTAAATATTCAATAATTTGATCAAAAGTATTTGAAGGAGATTTTACAATTTTAATGGAAACCATAGTAAGATAGTCGGATAATATACATTTAAATCCATAACTAACTAATTTATTATATAAACAATAAGAAACCGTGCATGATACTGGGAATAAAATTAACATATCATCGTTAATCCAAAAATCATTTAAGGGAAACCCCATATCAGCTAAATTTTCAATATGTACTCTAACAGACATAAAAATCATCTATTCTTGAATTATGATAACATTTAGGTTATAATAATAGAGACTGGGCAACAATTATGAAATAGTCAAAAATAAGACATTATTTCATAGGCAAAGGTGGTTCCACATGCATATGTAACTATACAAATTTAGTAATTTTTCCATTAAAAAATAATTGTTGCCAATTCTAAATAGAGAGTTTCTATAAACTTCCATGTTTTTAAGATTTCTCATTTTAATTAGAAAATTGATGATTTTTTAATTTTCTTGTGTTCAATGAAATCTTTGATTTTGTGAAGCTATAAAAACGAAATTTTTCTTTTATTTCATTTTAATGATTAAAAAACTCTATTATTTATTAGGGGTGGGGAACAATGTTCTCTTTCCTATTATAGTAATAATATAATTATTATAGCTTAATCATCATTTTTCATGTATTATTCTATTGATGATTAATAAATATTATTTATACTGTAATCATATATATTATACTGTAATCATATATAAAGTTTTCCTATTTCCTTCATTTTATAATCAATAATAAAATGGACTCAAAAGCTTTAAGTTAAACAAAAGGCGATTAAAACAAATTTGAAAATTGAATCACAAGCTCTCTCTCTCTCTCTTTAGACTAATTAAAAACTTAAACAAACGAAAAAAAGCAAAATAATCCTATTCATGAAACAGGATATTTAGATACCTTACATTGAAAACCAATACCCTCAACTTAAGAAAGGGGTGGGGAGCAATTCTATCAAGACTTATTTAAAGCTATAAACAATATTTTTCTATTTAATTTGCATATATCTAATTTTATACAATAATTACTTTTTTTTAAATAAGTATTAAACTAATTTAATAGAATTCATCATTTTATAATTTCTATTTTCTTGTAACTCTTTGTTCCTACACTTTAATAACTTTTTTTGTTTTTCATTATATTTAAAAATTTCTCTTATTTGAAAAATTTCTTGTTTTATTAAATTCGTTTTTTCATGTGTAAAAAATTAAACCTCTGTTTTCAATAGGCTAATTTTCACATATTCCATCCTTATAATAATTTATACTAATTTTAACATTCTTTCAATATAGTAAAGTATATATAAAATGTTCTTCATAGATAGTATCATAATTAAAGTTTTTTTAAGGTGATATTTTATGTATGAAAATATTAGAGATGGTATTTAAAGTGATTGACCGTGATCATGAATTAAAAATTAGTATTGCGATGGATTTAGTGGAAAAAGAAAGTGAAACTTTATTACTTGAGAAAATGAGTGAATCAAATTTCTTTGATGAATATTTAAAGGATAGTTATAATCCTTTAGGTCAGAAATGGTTTAATCATGTTGATTAGTTAAGTGTGAAAGTTATGGGTTTTATTAAGTGTTGTTTTTCTGATCGCAGAGTTTGAAAGTGGGTGAAGTGCTTAAAGTTATTGATAGATTAATTTTCTATTTAGATGTGATGAAAACAAAAGCTTATTCATAATTCAAATAAAAACATAATTCTACTGCAATATTGCAGCCTCTGAAATAGGTCAATACGATAAAAACATATATCAACAGACAATGAAGATGATTTCGAATATTATAATCTGAAATATTGGTGGAAAGCCTTAGAAACAAGTAAAAACCATTTTAATGCATGTAAAAGAGAAATTAAAAAGAAAATCATATTGTTAAATTATGAAAACTTGAATAAAATATTAAATGGGAAAATAACATTCAAACTAACAGAATCACAAATGCAACATATAATGAAAATGAGTGAAAAAGAAAATAAAAAATTTTACAGTAAAAGAAAACATAAAATAGAAACTATTTTTGGTGATTGGAAATAAAATGATAAATTCATGCAATTAAATGTAACTTCACTTGAAAATGCAAAATATGTGTGCGGGTTGTTGCTATTAAGCCAAAATACCCAAACACTAACAAAATACATTGAAAACAACCCAGAATACAAGCACATATTTGACAAAGAGACTAAATTAAACTATTCTCACGAAACAAATAAGATAATAATTCAATGAATAAATTTCTCATCAAATTTAATGAAACAAACAAATATAAATACTTATAAATCTTAAGAATATAATAATAGTTGAAATGAATCATGTTAAAATTGAAACCACAATTAAGTATAAGGAATAGATTAAAACTAATTGAATGAATAAAAATCTGTTTTTGATAGAGTTATATTTAAAATAAAAGAAAATCATTCCAATAAATTAAAAATAAGGGTGGAAAAGATTGTTTCCCACCCCCGTACTATAACCTTAATAGCATATAAATGTTTCTATATACCTACCCTCATTTTTTTAGTCTTATTTTCTTATTGAAATAGTTACATAGTATAAAATATTACATAATAGATTATAATATCTTCAATAGATTTTTTAACTTGAAAATATCTATAAATAAGGTTTTAGTACAGAATGTATAAAAATTATATTTAATAAATACTATTTTCAAATTATTTTAGTCGTGATAAATTTAGAAATCCGTGGGCTCCAATGATTGTCATTGATATGCCCCCAATTAACAATTTTCAATGATTTTTTAAGGGAATAGCTATTTAAATATTAATACAGAGATTTAAAATTAAAAGAATCTCCTATAATTGATGTATCAATACAAATTAGAAATATGGATTATTGTGTGAAAGTGAATTCAAAAACCAATGATAAAAATGACTTTTTGGAAAAAAGATTTGAAAAATATTTTAAATTAAACATTAAATCTATAATTTATGATAAATTAGGATGGGAATAAATTGATTCATGGTGGAGACATATATACTGATGGAGTTTTAAAAGGAAAAAAAATATTGGATTTTAGTTCTAATATAAATCCACTGGGTGTACCTCCTAAATTTATAAAAAATATAAATAAAGGTATAGATTCACTTAAAGTTTACCCAGATGTAAAATATAGAAGACTTAAAGATAATATAATTGACTATTTAAATAATTATAGCTATTATTTTAGTAATAATCAAGAAGAAAGTAAGGATTTTATTAAGAAATTTAATGAATATAATTTTTCGCATGAAAATATTTTAGTTGGAAATGGTGCAACAGAAATAATAGATTTAGCTATTAGCTATTTAAACTCCATAACAATTGTAGTTCCATCATTTTTAGAATATGAACAATCCAGCAGAAAACATGAACTTAATATAAACTATTCATATTTAAATAATGATTTTAGTTTTAATTATGATGACCTATTAGAAAAATTAGAAAACACTGAGGGACTTATTATTGCCAACCCTAATAATCCAAATGGAGAAATTATCAATAAAAAAGAGTTCATCTCAATATTAAATTATTGTGAAAGTGAAAACAAAATAGCTATTGTTGATGAGGCTTTCATTGAATTTAGTGGAGATTATAATTATAGTTTACTAAATTTAACAAATCATTATGACTGTTTATTCATTATAAAATCAGTGACTAAGTTTTATGGGCTTCCAGGGGTTCGTCTTGGTTTTGGTGTTACTAAAAATAAAAAGGCATATAATCATATAAATTCAATTCAAAATCCATGGAATGTTAACTCTTTTGCTGAGTTATCTGCAGAATATATTTTAAAAGATGAAGAATATATAAAAAACTCCCTAAATTGGATTAAATCTGAAAAAAAATATATGGTGGATGAATTAAATAAAATAACTATATTTGATAAGACTTATCATAGTTATGGGAATTATCTTCTATGTAAATTAAAAAATTTAACTGATAGAGATATTTACCTATACTTAAAAAATAAGAATATACTAATAAGATCTTGCAGTAATTATAGAGGGTTAAATAATCAATTTATTAGAATAGCTATTAATGATCATGAATCAAATAAAAAACTTATAAAATGTCTTAATAATTTTAAATTATAATTTATTTAAACAATTATTTCTAAATTTATTCATAATTCTATATCATAATTCTATAACTTTTTAATTGTGATTGATTTCTTAATTAAACGATCATTATCCTTTTTCAATTTACTCCTTTTTCAAATTTACTTTATACTCATTATATTTCTTTTATGCTGACTTTTTCAGACATTTTTTATAGAATCGTATTATATTTTAGAACCAAATTTTTTATATTTTTGCACTATTGGTTTTGTAAGTACACTCCACTCTTCAATATCCATGATTTATTACATACTTGACAACTTAAGCTATTAATTCTATAAGTACACTCTAATCCATATTTTGTCGACAATACTGTTTATCATCATTTGGAAATTCTGGATACATCTGGATCCACACTTGATCCAACACTTATAGTAGTTTCGATAAAGTCCTTAATAAATAACTTTTTTAAAAATAAATATTATTAAAAAATATTAATTTAAAATTATTTATATTAATCAAAATAAATTTATATTAATTAAAATTTAAAATTATAGACTTTTATAAAGTGATATTCAAAATTAAATAATTTAATAAAAAAATTATCATTCTAAAATTTAAGAACTTATCCATAAGGACTATAAATCAAATAATAATTCAACTTTATTCTGATTTATTTTAGTTCCAAATATTAATGCTATTCCCAATAAAGCAAACATAGGATAGTGTAATTTCTGGAATAACTATTTTGTAAATAATTTTATCTTGTTTTTCTTTTTTATTGAAGTTATCATACAAGTTATAGTTTTAAATGCACTATTAAGTAAATAACTATTTAATGTAGATAAACTATTTCTTATTTCAAAAAAAGAATTAAAAACAAATCCATACATCTAAACATTCAGAAAAGTTTACAACATTCGCTGTCAACTTAAAAAATATTTTTTTTTAACTTGGAATGAAAATAAAATGGAGTTTGTATAAACATGATTTTAGTAGAAATTTTAATCAAAAATTCTTAAGTTGACAGTTGGTATA
>JAITPS010000090.1 GCA_031289325.1 Candidatus Methanovirga meridionalis | reverse complement strand
TAAGGTTTATATTATATATTGTTAAATACTTTGAATATAGACAATTATCTACATTTCCTAATATATTAAACTTTTGCTTGTAAATGTCATCTTCACAAAATTTGTAACTCAGTATATTGATTAATGTGTGTGGTTTTAATTCATTTAATTTTCCTTCATGTGCTGAGTTTGAGAATTCTTTTGCTAAGTAAAGTAAGCTTCTTCTCTTAAAGTAATATTGGTTTTTATTTTGCACTTCTATTATGAAGTGTCGGCCGTCTGAGGTTATTGATCTTAAGTCTAAGATGCAATTTTTTTTGCCTTTAATTTCACCTGCAATTAGTTTATTTGCAATAATATTTACAGATTCTATTGATTCATTGTCTTCTAAGATCACTGCATTTATAAATGATTTCAATTGGCTTTCCATACCTTCACTTGCCATATATTGAGAAAACAAGTAATTATCTAATGGATTAAAAGATCTATTATTAATATCATCATCCCCCAAAAAAATATTTTATTAAAATATGATTTTTGGTAAAAACCATATATAAAGAATACTTACAGAAAAATTAATTTCCATTACATTGGTTCTATGGTATCGGTATGATGATAAGTAATATATAATATAGTATAAAACTTAAATATTTGATGAAATTGTTTTCAATTTTCTTTTAAACTTAATTTTTTTAATTATAGTAGTTTTGATAAAAGTTCTTAACAAATAATTTTTTTAAAAATAGTTATTATTAAAAAATATTAATTAAAGTTTATTTATATTACTTAAAATTTAAAATTATAGATTTTTATAAATTAATATTTAAAATTAATTTTTTTAAAAACTTCATTATTGAACTTGTTCAATTAGAAAAACAAAGTTTTTATGTACTTAAAAATATTATTTCATACAATATATTATTGATTTTACAATTTTTTTATCAATTTAAAATTTTCATTGTTTATAAATTATTAAAATAATTGTAATTATTCATTTAAATTTAATTTAAATAATTTTAATTTATCTGAACATATTATAAAAATAATAAATCTTACCTTTATCCTCATAAATTTAATATTTAAAATTTTTTAACCATTAATATATTCTCTTTTTTAAACACTAAAAATAAATCCAAATTAATCCTATTTTTTCTATAATCTCAATTAATATGTCTATAATATCCATTAATATAAATATTCAATTGTGAGAATAAATAGAAAATTATATAATGGAGTTTAATAATATGTTAATTATACTACAAATATTCGAATAAATAGAAAAATGAATATTTATTTGATTATATTTAATGTAGTATATAAATTAAGGAGGAATCAATATGAAAGGATTTGCAATGAAAAAAATTGGTGAAACTGGATGGGTAGAAAAAGAAAAACCTAAAGCAGGACCATTAGATGCAATAGTAAAACCATTAGCAATCGCACCATGTACTTCTGATGTACATACTGTTTGGGAAGGAGCTATTGGTGAACGAAAAGATTTAATTTTAGGACACGAAGCTGTTGGTATTGTTGATGAAGTAGGATCACTGGTAAAAAATATTAAGGTAGGAGACAGAGTTATTGTCCCAGCTATTACTCCAGATTGGGGGAGTGATGCTGCACAAAGAGGATTTTCATCACAGACAGGAACTCCTTTAGGAGGATGGAAATTCTCCAATGATAAAGATGGTGTATTTGGTGAATATTTCCATGTTAATGAAGCAGATTTTAACCTTGCAATATTACCTGATACCATGACTCCTGAAGTTGGGTGTATGATTACAGATATGCTGTCAACAGGGTTTATGGGGGCTGAAAATGCTAAAATTCCATTAGGAGGTTCTGTAGCAGTTTTAGGTATTGGTGCAGTAGGTTTATCAGCTATTGCTGGAGCAAAACTATTAGGTGCTGGAAGAATATTTGCAGTAGGAACAAGACCAGTATCAGTTAATGTTGCTAAAGAATATGGAGCAACAGATATAATTTCTTATAAAGATGGAAGTACTTCAGATCAAATAGTTGAAGCAACTGATGGTGAAGGTGTTGATGCAGTAATTGTAGCTGGTGGAGGACCAGATATATTAATCGATGCTGTAAACTCAGCAAGAGCAGGTTCTGTAATTTCAAATATAAACTACTTTGGTCAAGGAGATACCTTACCTATTCCAAGAATTGGATGGGGATTCGGTATGGCTGATAAGAACTTTGCTACAGGGTTATGTCCAGGTGGAAGAACCAGAATGGAGCGTTTAGCTGACCTTGTAACCCATGGAAGAATCGATCCTGACTTATTAATTACTCATAGATTTAAAGGTTTAGATAAAATTGAAGAAGGTTTATTATTAATGAAAGATAAACCAAGAGATTTAATCAAGCCTATTATAACTATAGAGTACTAATTAATAGGATTTACAGTTGTTTAGAAGTAGATTTAATATAAAATCTATTTCTTTTCTTTTTTATACTATTATTTAACCATTAATAAAATAATAATTCAGCTATATAAAAAATTAAAAGTAAATAGCTAATATTATTTAAAAAACTTGTTGGAGATGTTTATATGAAAATTGCAGTGCTTGGTGGTACTGGAGATCAAGGTTTAGGAGTAGTTATTCGTTTTGTTCAATTAGGAGAACAAGTTATTATAGGTTCAAGAAAAGCTGAAAAAGCTGAAAAAGCTGTTGAAAATGTTAAAGAGCTTTTAGGAGGAAATGATTTGGATAACCTAAAAGGTTTATCAAATGAAGATGCTGCAAAAGAAGCAGAAATAGTAATATTAACAGTGCCTATTTTGGCTCAAAAACCGACCTTAGATTCTGTTAAGGATTTTGTTGAAGGAAAAATCTTTATTGATGCTACAGTTCCATTACAATCAAATATTGGTGGTAAACCTACAACATATTTCACATTATGGGAAGGATCAGCAGCTGAAAGAACAGCATCTATTTTAAAAGGTTCAGGAGCAAAAATTGTTTCAGCATTTAACAATATCAGTTCTTCAAGTTTAAAAGACTTCGATAAAAAACCAGAAATTGATTGTGATTGTCTTGTATCTTCTGATGATAATGAAGCCAAAAAAACAGTCATAGAATTAATTGAAAAAATACCTGGTATAAAATGTGTTGACTGTGGTCCTTTAGAACAAGCAAGAACTGTTGAAAGAATAACAGCTCTTCTTATAAACTTAAATATCCGTTACAAAACTCATTACGGTGGTTTAAGAATAACTGGATTAGGAAATAAAAAACCTTAAATTATTTATAGCTAAAATGTGGATTTGTTTGCTTTAATATTATGTTATGTTTTAGTATTATATTCAACTAATCCACTTCAATACATTATCTTTATTTAACAAAGTTTCTTTAGCAACCAAATAATCAATAACATGATTGATCTTTAAGCTTGTTTTCTTAGAAGTTGACTTAAAGCCAAAATTCTTAGCCACTTGTTTAATCAAATCCTTGTTTTTTAAACCATTATTTTGCTTTAAAATCAATTTTATATTTTTTTCAATTTCAGTAGCTGAAATTAATTCAATATTAGGCTTTTCACGCTTTCTAACTTGAATAGTAGATTCTTCAGTTGAAAATAAAAAATCATCATCAATAAAAATTAATCCTGCATTTGCACTCTTTCTAATAGCTTCATTAACTCTATTTTTAAATTTTACGGTAGCACGACTAATTTCTAAGTTTTCCTTTATTCTTTTAATTACTTCTTTAACATGAACAGGACCTTCAATTAAAGCAATTTTATTAATTATATCACTAATTTCTTTATCAGGAAGTTTATAGAATTCATTAAGTGTTTTATCTATATTTAGATTAGTTATTTTATATGGTTCCATAAAATTTTTTATATCCTTTGGTTTTTTAGGGATGATAGTATCATCGATATGTTTTATTTCATTCTCTAAATTAAGATCATTGTTAACTTTATTGACTATATTTTCTAATTCATTGGATTCCTGATTAAAAGAATTATCATGATCCATATTCTCATTAAAATTGTTTTCATTAATTGAATCATGCTCATTATCATGATTAACTTTAATGTTTTCATTAACCGATTGATTAATTTCACTATTATTTTGATTATTATTTAAATCATTTTCATTGAATGAATTAAGATTTGAATTTCTATCAATTGAATTCGACAAATCTTTATAGTCTTTTTTACTTATTTTGATTTCATTAATATCGTTATTATTTTCTTCAATTTCATTCACTTCATCGACTTTTGTTCTATCAATGAATGAAAAGATTTTTTTTGGATTTTTAGCTTCAATTTGTCTTAAAGATTTTTTTATATATTTAATTTCATTTTTTATTCCTGATAAAACACTAAAAGTATTATTATCATTTGAATTTCTAATAACTGCATTTTTACTAAGAGGATCACTAATATCTAAATTGTAATTATCCTGATCTTTTGAAGAATAATCATAGTCCTCGTGTTCCAATGGATAACTATCAGTTTCATCATTAAAATCAGTTTCATCATTAAAACTATTAGATTCATCATTAAAACTATTAGATTCATCATTAAAACTATTAGATTCATCATTAAAACTATTAGATTCATCATTAAAACTATTAGATTCATCATTAAAACTATCAGTTTTATCATTAAAACTATCAGTTTTATCATTAAAACTATCAGTTTTATCATTAAAACTATCAGTTTTATCATTAAAACTATCAGTTTTATCATTAAAACTATCAGTTTCAATATTTAAAAATTCAACTTTATTATGATCTTTAATTTCATTATCATCAAAATGAGAGATAAAATCTTCTAAATCAATATTATTTTCGTATACCTGATTTTCATCATAATTAACTTCAATGTTATCATTAATTAAATTATAATCTTTATTATCATTCAATGATTTAGAATAACTTTTATTATTAATATTTTCATTATTAGTATTTTCATTATTAGTATTTTTATTTAAATAATTAGTAAGATTTAGAATTTTTAGTTTAATTTTAGAATTATTATTATTTTTTTTATTATCCTCAAAATCAAGTTTTTCTTCTTTTATATATTCTATAGTAGGTATTTCATTTTCATTATTTAAATTAGGATGTTTATTATTTAAATCAATATCACCTAAACTATTTTCTTCATCATTAAAAACAAAAACTTCATCTTTTAGAGATTTCTCCTCAATTTCAAAATCATCACTATCTTCATAATATTTAATTTTATTGTTGTCATTTTCTACTAAATTATTTTCTTCTAAATTATCTTCTTCTAAATTATCTTCTTCTAAATTATCTTCTTCTAAATTATCTTCTTCTAAATTATCTTCTTCTAAATTATCTTCTTCTAAATTATCTTCTTCTAAATTA
>JAITPS010000003.1 GCA_031289325.1 Candidatus Methanovirga meridionalis | reverse complement strand
TGTGCTCTTCCGATCTTAAAATTAAAATTAATGAAATTGAAATTATTGAAATTAAAATTATTGAAATTAAAATTAATGAAATTAAAATTAATAAAATTAAAATTAATAAAATTAAAATTAATAAAATTAAAATTATTGAAATTAAAATTAATAAAATTAAAATTAATAAAATTAAAATTAATAAAATTAAAATTATTGAAATTAAAATTATTGAAATTAAAATTAATAAAATTAAAATTAATAAAATTAGAATTAATAAAATTAAAATTAATGAAATTAAAATTAATAAAATTAGAATTAATAGAATTAAAATTAATGAAATTAAAATTAATGAAATTAAAATTAATGAAATTAAAATTAATGAAATTAAAATTAATAAAATTAAAATTAATGAAATTGAAATTATTGAAATTAAAATTATTGAAATTAAAATTAATGAAATTAAAATTATTGAAATTAAAATTAATAAAATTAAAATTAATAAAATTATAATTGAAATTATTGAAATTGAAATTATTGAAATTAAAATTATTGAAATTAAAATTATTGAAATTGAAATTAATAAAATTATAATTGAAATTATTGAAAATGAAATTAATAAAATTAAAATTAATAAAATTAAAATTAATAAAATTAAAATTAATAAAATTATAATTGAAATTATTGAAATTGAAATTATTGAAATTGAAATTATTGAAATTGAAATTATTGAAATTGGAATTAATGTCTATTAAGATATTAAATTAATTAAAATGTTAGAATTGGACTCAGTGAAAAATATAGCAAAAAAGCATTAAAAGGTGAATTAATGAGTAATTTAGAAGAAAATGAAAGTAAAGAAGATTCAATAAATGGAGAATGTTATGATAAAGAATTTGCAGTTGTAAATCCTACAAGAATGTGTCAACCAATGGGAGGTATTCAAGCAATGATGGGTGTGAAAAATGCGATGCCAGTAATTCATGGTTCACAAGGTTGTGCTACATATATGCGATTTCAATTAATTAGACATTTTAGAGAACCTATTGAAGTTGCATCAACATCTTTAAGTGAAAAAACTGTGATTTATGGGGGGGAACCCAACCTATTAAAGGCTCTTAAAAATATTTCAGAGAAACAAAAGCCAGAAATCATTGGAGTTATGAGCAGTTGTTTAACTGAAACCATTGGAGATGATGTTAGTGGAATAATTAGAAAATTTGAAAATGCTAACATTGGTAAAGAATTACCAGCAATGGTCTCTATTCCAACACCAAGTTATGCTGGTTCACATGTCGAAGGTTATGATAAAGCTATTTTATCTTTAGTTAAGTGCTTTGCAAGAAAAATGGTTCCTAACAATAAAATAAATATAATCTTAGGTAATCTTTCACCATCAAATATAGTTGAAATTAAGAATATAATGAAGGATTTAAATGTTGAACCTATTTTATTAACAGATACATCAGAAAATCTTGATGGTCCTTTAAGTGAAGAAACATTAGAACTTCATAAATTTGGAACAAGTTTAGATGAGCTTAGAGATACAGCTAATTGTATAGCTACAATTTCAATAACAAAACATAACGATTCTGGAGCTAAATACCTCGAAGAACAATTCAATGTTAAAGCAATTTCAGAACCTATGCCCATTGGAATTAAAAACACTGATATTTTTATTAATAATGTATGTAATACAATGAATATTGACATTCCAAAAAAAATTATAAGAGATCGTGGAAGACTTTGTGATGTTTTAGTGGATGCCCATGCTTACAATTACAGGAGAAAAGTAGCTATTTATGGTGATGTTGATATGGTAATATCTATAGCAAGATTTACTTATGAGATGGGTATGGTTCCTAAAGTTCTTTGTGTTGGAAGTGAAAGTTCACGATTTAAGGAAGATTTAAATGAATTAATAAAGGATATGGGTTATAAACCAATAGTTCTTGAAAATAAAGACCTTTATGATTTTGAGAAAGTTTTAGATAATAATCCTGTAGATTTACTTATAGGAAATGC
Source organism: Candidatus Methanovirga meridionalis (assembly GCA_031289325.1). GTDB lineage: Archaea > Methanobacteriota > Methanobacteria > Methanobacteriales > Methanobacteriaceae > Methanovirga > Methanovirga meridionalis. The sequence continues at coordinate 2,584 of JAITPS010000003.1, read as the reverse complement.
TTATGGAGCATCAATTGCAGACAAATTTAATATTCCCTTGTTTAGAGTTGGTTTTCCAATATTTGATAGAGTTGGAGCTCAAAGAATAAAATTTATAGGTTATAATGGTGGAATAGAATTTGTTGATGGATTAACAAATATGCTTCTTGATTTTTATTATGATTGTGAAGGATATAAGCTTGAAAATAAGGAATTATCATTTGATCCTCAAAGTTTTAATGAATCTTTACTTGAATCAGAAGCTAAATAAACCTAATGCTATTAAAAAATATTTATTAATAAAAATGAATAAAAAATAAAAAATAAAATAAAAATTTATGAATAAAATATAAAGTAAAAATTTATTGTTTAAAGAAAAATAAAAATTGAAAAAAAACTTGACAAAAAAGATTTTAGGTGATTTAATGAAAATAGCAGTTGCTTCTACTGATGGTAAAGAAATCAATCTTCATTTTGGAGATGCTAAAACATTTTTTATTTTTGATTTAGATTCCAATAATTTTGAATTTGAAGAAGTAAGAAAAAAGAGAGACATTCCTGTATGCGAACATACCGAAAGATGGAGGTATTCTATAGATCTTATTTCCGATTGTAAAGCAGTTTTATGCTCAAAAATTGGAAAAGAACCCCATGTTGAACTTAGAAAATTAGGCATTAAAGGTATTAGATTAAATTGTGCAGTTAAAGATGGTATAAAAGAATGCATGAAACATATGAAGCTTCCTTAATTGAACAAATCCGTTTCTATTACTATCAATTTAATCTATGCAAAGTTCATCTTATTTAATATAATTTAAAAAATAATAAAAAAATGGGTCATCAAAAATCCCATGACAATTACAATTACGAATTTCAATAAAACAATTTCTCAAATACTAAAACCACCTAATTTTTATTTTTTCTCCAGGAGTTCTATTATTTGCTCTTTAAAATCTTGAGCTTTACTATAAATTATATCACGTGGAGGAATTTTATCTACAATATCTAATGCCTTATTCAAATATCCATCTTCAGCATGTATTATGGCTATTCTAAAGGAAGTATTCCAATAATAATTCATATCCTCTTTTTCTAAAGCTTTGTGGAAATATTTCATTGCCATATCTTTTTCATCCATGAAATAAAAAGCACAACCTTTTCCATACTGAGCATATCCATAATCTGGATACTCTTTAAGAGTTTTATCCATATATCTCATTGTAGTTTTATAGTCCTTATTTTCAAGATAACTTAAGCCTTTGGTTACTAAAGCCCAATCCCTACTAATATTTTCTTCAATCATTTTCTCTACTAATGTTCTCTCTTCATCTTTCCTACCTAAAGCAATTAAAAGCATGACTTTATCTGAATTAGCTGAACTATCATTCTTGTCGTATTTTAATATTTCATCATATATTTCAAGAGCTTCTTCATGTTTTTCATGATTTATTTTAAGTTGTGCTTTAGCATGTAATAAAATTCTCCAATGAGGGCTTGTCTTTGAAGATTCATCAACATAATTAAAGCCATCTTCATATTTTCCTACATTAGTTAAATTAAATAATTTATTCATTACCAAGGATTCATGATCGGGATCAATTTCTAATCCTTTATTTCCTACTTCATAAGCTTCTTCAAACTTATCAATGTCCATCAGTCTTTGTTGAATAATGCAAAAATCAGATACATCTTTCTTTGAATGTTCTAAATATTTTTTATAATTCTGGTAAGCTTCGTCATACTTCTCTAATCTTGCAAAAGAATCTCCTTTAGTAATATAAGCATCAATTTCATCAGGATATAGTTTTAAAATTTCACTTGCGACTTTTATAGTCTTTTTATAATTTGATACCTTATAAAATTTTTTCATTCTCTTTATGAGTTTTTTTTTAGTTAATTTTCTCATTGTTATCATCAAGTTATATGAATTTAAACATGATTCCTTATTGTGTTTAAATGATTCATTATTGTGTTTAATTTAATGGGATACAATACATACCAAATAAGTATATAAAAGCAAAATTATGGATATTAATAATAATAGTTCAGTACAATTAATCTTTGTAGAAATTATATTGCAACAAAACAAACTTCCATGATTCTATAAGTATTTAATAACACTTATTTTCTAATATTAAGCCTTTGAAAATTGTTTTAAGATGAAAAAATCTTCTAAAACCATATAAAAATCCGTTAAAATCCAAATTTAAACTATTGATTTTAACTTTCAAATATTATTAACTCATTGAATAAGGATAACAAATACTTTTTAGATTTTAAAATCTTTATTTTACATTTTTTATACTTATTTTATTCTTTATGTTACTTATTTTATTCTTTCTGTTCTTTTTGTCCTTTCTCATATTTATATTTTTTTTATATTTTTTCTTTGTTTATAATGCTTGTTTTTTTCATTTAATTTTTTCAAAGATTTTTATTCATCCCTGTATTTTTCCCCATTTACTAACTTTTATATATATAGTGTATGGTGCGACAGGATAGGGTCTCTATTCTTCATTAATTAAATCAGTGAAATATTGTTAAATATTTTAATCCCAGTTGTGTGGGATTTTCTCCCCAGAAACTCTTAAACAATTGATTGGTT
>JAITPS010000074.1 GCA_031289325.1 Candidatus Methanovirga meridionalis | reverse complement strand
GAAAGATTTAATACATCATCATTCAATAATATTTTTTGTGGTGTGTTATTTTGTTGTTTTTTCATAAATATATATATGCACACCACACCATATAATACTTACTTTACGAACTACTGATTATATATAAAACTATTCTAAATTTAAAATTATTCTAAATTGGAAGGTGTCAAAAGTGTAATATATTCTTTTGTAAAATTGAATTTTTCGGTTAAAGTTTGAATTGGATTTTCATCAAAATTTTATTTTAATTAAACTTGTTAATTATTGAATTGTAATAATTATACAAATTATTTATTTAAATAAACATATTATAATAATTAATATTAAAAAATAACAAAAATATAAAACTTAAATTATATTTAAAGAAATATTTCGTTATATGGCATTCCATTTTATTATATTGCATTTCCAAAATATTTATTTAAAAGTTGAATATAAATAAAATAAATTTACAAAACACTATAAAAACAAACTTTTGAAAAAAATAATAAAAAATAATGTAGTTAAAACAAACAAACAATGTAGTTTAAAAACAAACAAACAAACAATTTAGTTAAAAACAATTTAGTGATATAATGATTAAAAACTTAATGATACCAGTTTGTGGGTTAAAATATTCTCAAAAGGCAATAGAATTTGGAATTGAACTTGCATACAAGATTGATGCAGATATAATAGCAGTTTATATTCTTGATGAGAATAAATCAGATTCTTATGATTCATTAGAGGATGAAGGTAATGAAATTTTAGCTAATATTACTAAAAAAGCTAATGAAAAAGGTGTTAAAGTTTTAGAACATTTAATTACAGGAAATCCCCTTAGAGACATGAAAATAATAGCTATTAGAACAAATGCAGATGGAATTATAGTTCATATTCATGGAAGAGATGAATCAGAAAAAGAAACTGTTGGAAGTGTAACTAATCTAATCATTAAAACCTTCGAAATTCCAATTATTTTAATTAAAGACTAAATTAATAACTTAATTAAAGACTAAATTAATAACTTAATTACTTAAACAATATTTTTCATGGTATCCAATTTTTTATGAAGTTTTCGTCAATTAAGTTTACAAACCTTTTCTGATGGTTCTCTTAAGGAGATTATACAATTAATTACAGATAATACTGTTATTATAAAAATAATTCCGTATGCTGGAATAAATCCTCCTAAAAATCCTGTAATAAATATTAAAACTATTATTATGTAATGAGGTGTCCTATATATAAAGAGTTCTTTATCTATACATTCTTTCCAACTAAGTGACGAAGCAAAAATTAAGCTAAGAGATATAAAAGCAATAACAAGGGATATACATAGTATAAATGGGTCATAAAGAGTGTTATGTTCTGGTAAATAGAGTAAATGGTTAATCCCCACTGCAGTACCTACTATTCCCAACATTAATGGAAAATGAGAGTATAACCATAAATGATATTTAGCTATTCTATCATCTCTTTCTTTAATTCTTTCTTCTGCTCCATTTGCTTCTTCAAAGTAACCCCACCAAAGAGTAAAAGATATTATTAATCCCATAAATCCAATGAAGCCAGTAAAGAGATCTAATTTTACTTGTGACATTTCAACTACGGTGCTTGCAATAGCTTCACCAATTACAATTATTGTAAATAATCCAAATCTTTCAGGAAGATGTGTTGGGTGTGGTGGGAATTTAACATGTATTTCACCTGCTGTAAGTGGAGTTAAAATATCAATAATTAATGCAATTATCCAAACAATATAATTATATGGATTTGGAATAAAAACAGATAGTAACCATATACATCCAGCTATGAAAAATCCTTTTGAATAATAATCAGTGAGTGGTTTAGCTTCAGGTAATTTTTTTCCAACCCACAGATATTCAATTACCAATATAAATCTTAATATGAAGTATGTTAAAACAAAACCCACCATACTTGTAGTTAAAGCATTTTGAATATTTAAAACAAGTGCTGCAACAACTAATATCTGTACCATTGTTATTATTCTAATTAATATATCATCAGTACGGAATCTATCCAAATAATATGTTTGTCCTGTCCAACCCCACCAAATAGCAAAAAATAATGGTATTAATTTTAAAAAACTTATTAAATCATAATTCTCACTTAAATTTAAGGTTACTTGTGAGATTGCTGCAACAAAAATTAAGTCAAATAGCAATTCTAACCAATCTGAATGTCTATCATCTATTTCATCACCATTTTCAGATCTTAAAACAGGATCAGCAATGAAATTCTTTCTCAACTTCATATAATTTCCTTTTTATTATGGGATGGGGCAATGTTCTCCACCATTATTTTTAATTAATTGGAATGATTTTCTTTTATTTTAACTATAATTCTATCAAAAACTCTATCAAAAACAGATTTTTATTTATTTAATTAGTTTTAATTTATTCAGTTTTAATTTATTCATTATACTTAATAGTGATTTCATTTTAAACATGAACCATTTTAACTATTATTATATTCTTAAGATTGTAAGTATTTATATTTGTTTATTTCATATTAATTTATATTTCATATTAAAATATAGTGGTTTTGATAAAATTCTTAAGAAATAATTTTTTTAAAGTGAATATTACTAATAGATAATTTATAATTGTTTATATTAATTTATAATTATTTATATTAATTTATAATTATTTATATTAATTTATAATTATTTATATTAATTTATAATTGTTTATATTAATTTATAATTGTTTATATTAATTTATAATTGTTTATATTAATTTATAATTATTTATATTAATTTATAATTATTTATATTAATTTATAATTATTTATATTAATTTATAATTATTTATATTAATTTATAATTATTTATG
>JAITPS010000200.1 GCA_031289325.1 Candidatus Methanovirga meridionalis | reverse complement strand
AAATTTATTTATATTATTTAAAATTTATTTATATTATTTAAAATTTATTTATATTAATTGAAATTTATTTATATTAATTGAAATTTATTTATATTATTTGAAATTTAAAATTATAGATTTTTATAAACTGATATTTGGAATTAAATAATTAAATAAAAAAATTTATTATTCAAAATTTAAGAACTTTTCCATAATGGCTACAACTTAAATAATATTTTTAATAATAAAAGAATATTGAAGTCTTAAATTATATTAACATAAGTTTAAAATGTATCTAAATTAATAAAATGATAAGGAGGATGTGAATGTTTGAAAAAGATGATGAGTTTATAAATGAAAATATTCTATACAAATCTCAACCAAATTTAATTTTCTCAATTAAAAAAGCAATCATATTATCCATATTTTTATGGATTATTTTGTCCTATTCTGGAACATTAAAACGTGAGATTCAAAAGCTATCAGATCCTCAACAAAGTGATGAAATGTTAATAAATCTATTACAAAATATTCACATAAATGAAGTTGTAAGCATAATTATTTTAGTTTCAATTTTTATTTTAATACTTTGGATTGTATGGATTTTGATTAAATGGATTAAAACAGAATATATTCTTACAGATTCAAGAATAATTTTAAAAAGAGGAGTTATTAATTTAAAAACCGATAATATAATGTACAGTCATATTCAAGATGTTAGACTTTCTCAAGGAATATTTGGTAAAATATTCTCTGTAGGAACAATAGAAATTTATACTGGTTATAATAAAGAAAGTTTAAAATTTGCCAATATGAATACACCTAAAAAAGCTCAAAAAATTATATTCAGTGAAATGAACAATGATTATAACTTTAATAGAAGTAATCAATTTAATAGAAATTCTTATAATCCACAACATTCTAACAATTATCAAGATAATCAAGATAATCGATATCAAGATAATCGATATCAACAAAATCCTAACTATCAAGGACCTGTTATGGATTATGATGAAAATGACTTTGATTCTACAATGGATAACACAATACGAGACTTAAATAGAGAAAATAATTTTAGAAGAGAGCCTAAAAATCCTAAATTTTCCAATAATAAAAATAATTATTCAAACAATAGAAATCCATCAAAAAAACAAGATTATAATAAAAAGAAGGGTAGTAATGGTGGTGATGATAATCTTAGTATTCTTGAAAAACATTCAAGAAAGTTTAGAAAATAAAAATATTTCTTTAAACCAATAAAATTAATATTATCAAACATATATTTGTTATTTTCATTGAATGATAATTTTTAATAATTTATTGAGCTATGTATGATCTCTTAAAAATAAATGATTAATTACAAAAAGTTACAAAAAGTTTTTTTTCAGTAATTTTTAAAATTAAAATTTTAGTAATAACCTTTAAAATCAATTAAAATTTATAATTATATATTGATTTTAATATAACTAAATTTTATAATATTAATTTATATTTAAAATTAATTATATTGTTTATTATAGTTATTAGGAAAAAGTTCTTAAATTTTAGAATGATGAATTTTTTTATTAAATTATTTAATTTTAAATATTAATTTATAAAAGTTCATGATTTTAATTATTAATTTATAAAAGTTCATGATTTTAATTATTAATTTATAAAAGTTCATGATTTTAAATATTAATTAATATAAATTTATAATTTTAATTATTAATTTATAAAAGTTCATGATTTTAAATATTAATTTATAAAAGTTTATAATTTTAAAGTTTAATTAATATAAATTTATTTTGATTAATATAAATAATTTTAAATTAATATTTTTTAATAATAATTATTTTTAAAGAAGTTATTTATTAAGAAATTTAAAAAAGTTATTTATTAAGATTTAAAAAAGTAAGAATTTTAAAGAAGTTATTTATTAAGAATTTATCAAAACCACTGTAATGAAATAAAAGATTAAAAATTTTAGTACAGATAATTATGGAATGGTATCATATAATAAACAAAAGGATATATTATGGAAGTTTGCAGTAAATGTGGTAATCCTAAGATTATTATAAAAAGGAAACAATCAGGTCAGGCTTTATGTAAAAGTTGTTTTATTGAAGACATCCAAAGAAAAGTTGTGAAAACTATTAAAAAAGAAAAACTTATTAATAAAGGAGATAAGGTTCTTGTTGCATTATCTGGAGGAAAAGATAGTGTTGCTGTTCTTGATATTTTATACACATTTTATGAAAAAAAAACAATTGATTTATGTGCGGTTACAATAGATGAAGGAATAGCTAACTATAGGGATGAAGGAGTTAAAATAGCTACTGATTATGCTAAAGAACTTGAAATTGAACATGAAGTAATTTCTTTTAAAGACTCTTTTGGATTAACATTGGATGAAATAATGAAAAATCCTAATCATAGAGGATCATGTAGCTATTGTGGTGTATTTAGAAGATGGATTTTAAATAAATCAGCCAAAAAATTAAGTGCAGATAAAATAGCTACAGGTCATAACTTAGATGATGAAACACAGGCTATTTTAATGAACTATTTAGAAGGAAATCTTCATAATCTTTCTAAGTTAGGTCCTAAAATAGAATCTAATGTTTTCATACCTAAAATTAAACCCCTTAGAGAAGTTTCAGAATATGAAATCGGGTTATATGGAGTAGCAAAAGATTTAAATGTTCATAGATCTTCTTGTCCTTATGCTAACACATCATTTAGAATGGAAATATCCCAAATGATGAAAAAATTAAGTGAAAATCATCCCACAATTATGTATTCAACTCTTAGAGGCTTTGATAAAATTAAAATAGCTATTAAAAATCAATATAATAATACAAACAATTTTAGTAGATGTAAAATCTGTAATGAACCTTCATCAGGTTCATTATGTCAAGTTTGTAGTTTTTTAAAAGAATTATAAATCATGGAGGTTTCATGAATATCATTTTATTTAAATAGTATTTTAATCAAAATGTTTACAATAGCTTTGAAATCTACATTTATTACATTTATTTTTATTTTTAGTTGGAATGAATGGTTTAATACCATTAAATAATCCATGCACACGATTTATTAAAAATTTAATCTTTTTTTCATTGTTTTCATCAAAATCATCTGAAAAAATAAGATTGTCTGTTCCTCTTTCTCGAATTGAGATTAATATTTTTCTATTATCATTAATCAGGGATTTAAAAGCTAAAGCATGAGCTAAAACTTGATTAATTGAAGAATTATATGCTATTTTCCCTTGTTTATCATCAATTATTATAAATTCATCTGGTGTCATTTGAATTTCATCAATAAACCCTCTTATTCCAAATTCAGGAGATATTACATTTACCTCTCTTGAAATAGCTTTTTCTTTTTTTGAATCCTCTAAAACTTCTTCAAAAGTAACAACTTTAACTTTCTTTTTTTCAGTTTCTTTTTTAAAATTTGTTTCTAAGCTTTCATGCTCTTTTATTCCTATAATCATTGATTGTGTTGGTTTAGTACTAATGCCTTTACAGTATTCTAAATATAAACTATATTCACAGTATCCTTGTGTTTTTAACCAACTGATCGGAAAATTGTTTTTCCCTTGAAGAATTTTCAATCCCTTAATTTTAGAATGATTTTTAAGTTTATAATTATTTTTAAATTTAATTAATCTTTCCATCAAAACACCAATTAACAGTTTATTAAATTAATAACATTTAAATAGCTTTTAGATAAAACTACACCTAAAATTATTTTCATTTAATTCTTTTTTTAGTAATTTTAGTTCCACAAATTTCACATTCATCAAAAGAATAATCATTAGGATATTCTTTCATACATCCCCTGCAAAATTTTCTCCAATTGTAAATATTAACAATTCCGTCAGTTAAAATAGATTTAAATGTGATGTTTAATATTTTTAAAGTGTTTTGTATGGTATAATCATCTGTTATCACAACAACATTTTTACCAGAACTATGAAAATCCAAAGCTAAGGATAATAATTTAATATCAGCTATTGATAATCTTAATTCATCACCAGATTTTGAAATTATATGTTTCATCTTATTTAAACATTTCTCTCTCGGTTCAACAATAGTTAAATAATAGCTATTCATAGCTTCATTCATAGCTAATTTAGACTTTAAATCTTTTATTTCATAAGAAATTTCAGGCACTGTAAAATTTAATTTAGTAAAAGGTATAAATCCATTAATCAATCCAGAAGCATCTAAAATATAATAAACTTCACTGTTTTCTTTCATATTATTATTTTCTCTTGACTATTTATTTATATTTAATATATTAGTTTTGATAAAATTCTTAATAAATAACTTAAAAATAAATAACTTAAAAATAAATATTATTAAAAGATATTATAGTATCATTGATAAAATTCTTAATAAATAATTTTTTTAAAAATAAATATTATTAAAAGTTATTAATTAAAATTCATTTATATTATTTAAAATTTATTTATATTATTTAAATTAAGTTTATATTATTTAAAAATTATTTATATTAATTAAGTTAAGTTTATATTATTTAAAATTTATTTATATTAATTAAAAATTATTTATATTAATTTAAAATTTATTTATATTATTTAATATTTAAAATTATAGATTTTTATAAATTAATATTTAAAATTAGATATAATGGTTTTGATAAAATTCTTAATAAATAATTTTTTTAAAAATAAATATTATTAAAAGTTATTAATTTAAAATTTTTTTATATTATTTGAAATTTATTTATATTAATTTAAAATTATTTATATTATTTAAAATTTATTTATATTGATTAATATTTAAAATTATAGATTTTTATAAATTAATATTTAAAATTAGATATAGTGATTTTGATAAAATTCTTAATAAATAACTTTTTTAAAAATAAATGCTATTAAAAAATGTTAATTAAAATTTATTTATATTAATTAAATTAAGTTTATATTAATTAAAATTTAAAATTATATATTTTTATAAATTAATATTTGAAATTAAATAATTTAATAAAAAAATTACCATTCAAAATTTAAGAACTTTTGCATAATGGTTGTAACAATCAAAATTTTCAAGAATTAATTTTTTTTTATGTAACTTTGTAAAAAGAGATTTAAAGGAGATATGAAATTAATGTATGAAACTTTAACATATTCTGGAGGAATTTATAAAAGTGAAGAGATTAAGGAGCTTATTGATGATTTAGGAGGGTTTATTCTTCAAGAAAACATTATACAGATGGATTTAGTTTTAAACATGGCTATTCCTATTGATGATGTTGATAAAATAAAAGAAAAAGCTAAGGAACTTTTAGGAGAGATTTCTGTTGCTCCAATGGCTGGGACTGAAATAGCTATTGTCTCACCAACACTTGCAAGACATCATCTTCCTCATGCAGCATGTGATATTTCAGAGTATCTTCGTCGTTTTGGTGCTAAGGATAATATGATTGGTTTAGCAAGAGGGGCTGGAAAAGGAATAGCTGGAATAACTCGCAGTGAAATAGATTTAATTGAAGAGCATGATATAGCTATTTTTGCTTTAGGTAGTTTTAAAGTATGTATTGTGGATAAATTTTTCTTATATAACAACATTGATGTTCCTGTTATAGTCACTGGTGCTCCTGACATTGATGTAAATGATTTAAATGGTGCTGATAAATATGTTTCTGGTTTAGGGCGAATTCCACGGAGATTAAAAAGAGGAGAAAATATCCGAGCATTAAGAAAATTAGTTAAAACAGTTGAAGAAGTTTTAGATGATAAACGAAAGGAAATGACTTCTGATCCTCCAATAGTCCCATCTATTTTTGTTAAAAATGCAATTGAAAATCAAATTCAAGCTATTCAAGAAGTTAGTTCTCCAACACCAGTAACAAGCCAATTAAGTGGTGTTAGAGTAAAACTTAACTATGATAAGTATCATGAAGAAATTGAAAATGTTTTAATTGAAGATAAATTACTTAAAGATATAGCTGATATTAAAAGATCTAATATGTACGATTATATATGGGTTAGTTTATTAAGTGAGAGTTCAATAATCCAACATTCTTAATCAAATATTAACAAAAGTAAAAAGATAATCAGTGATCAAACAATGAAGTTATTAAATATGAGATTTTTAATGATGGGTCCTGTAAAATCTATCCTTTATGGAACTTATATATATTTTCTTCTGCATTTTATTATTCTTCTTTTTATAGATAACTATAATGTTATTTATCTTACAATAGCTATTGTGAGTGTTGATTTATTATCATTTACAATAGAATACTTTTATTCAAATCCAATTACAAGATTTTCAATAACATTATCTGAAATAATGAAATGGTTTGCATTGATTTATGGAATAATAACATTTGGAATTTATATTATTCAAATAGCTATTCCTATTCCAAAAGATATTATATTACTTACACTTTTCATTGTTGTTATGGTAGGAATTTATGCCTATATAAATGCTCATAGAATTATAATAACTGAACATAACCTTAAAATTAATAATTTAAATGAAGAACTTACAATTATCCATATTTCAGATTTACATGTAGGTTCAATAAGAAATAAGAAAATGTTAAAGAATTTAATCAATAAAATTAACTCAATATCTGCTGATATAGTTATAATTTCAGGAGATTTAGCTGATGGATACTCACCTATTAAAGAAGATATATTCCTTCCTTTAAAAAAATCTAAAATACCTATATTTTTTGTTTTTGGAAATCATGATTACTATATGGGAATTGATCAGCTATTAAAAGCAACAAAAAATGCAAATATTGTAAATATTATAAATGAAAAAATTGAATTTAAAGGATTGAATATATTTGGATTATCTTATTCATTTGGAAATCAAGATGAACAAATAGAAACAATTAAAAAAATAGAAGAAGTAATTGATCTAAATCAAGTAAATATTTTAGTATATCATGTTCCTCTTAATTGGGAATTATTTAGGTCAATAGGCTTTGATATTCAGCTTTCTGGTCATACGCATGGTGGACAATTTTATCCTATGAATTTAATTTTTAAAATGATGTTTCCATATCTAAGAGGTCTTTTTAAACATGACAATAGCTATTTATCTGTAACCGATGGTATTGGAACAGGAAGTCCTCCATTAAGATTAGGAACACATAGTGAAATTGTTTTACTACATTTAAAAAAGAATATTGAGTAAATATTTTCATCCAATAAATAATACCTGTCCTCTTTAGGATGGGGTTATACCAATTAAACAAATTATAGGGAATAACCATGAAAGGAATTATTGTATCCTCTAATTGCAGTGGCAGTGGAAAAACTACGATTACTCTTGGGCTTATGAAAGCACTTATGAAATTAGGGTATGATGTTCAAGGATATAAGGTTGGTCCTGATTATATCGACCCTGCATTTCATACAGCTATAACCAATAAAGACTCAAGAAATTTAGACTTATTTTTGATGGGTGAAGATGGTGTAAAAGCAAGTTATTCAAGAGGAACAGGAGATATTGCGGTAATAGAGGGAGTAATGGGATTATTCGACGGTAAAAGTATTCATAGTGAGTTTTCAACGGCTCATTTAGCTGAAACATTAAATTTGCCTATAATTTTAGTATTGTCTCCTAAATCATCAAGTTTAACTTTTGGTGCTGAAATTCAAGGAATACTTAATTATTCTGATGAATACATTAAAAAACCAAACATAAAAGGAATTATCTTAAACAATATCTCAAATAGCTATTATAATCTCATGAAAATTATAATAGAGAAAAATTTTAGGGTTAAAGTTTATGGACACATACCTAAAGACCCCGAACTTTCATTAAAATCCAGACATTTGGGTCTTATACAATGCATGGAAATTGAAGATATTGAATATAAGATTAATAAATGTAGTGATTATATTCTCTCAAATATTGATATGGATAATTTAATAGCTGATTTTAAAGAGAGTGAAGACTATGAGGATAATTTCCATATAGAAAATAAAAACTTGAAAATTGCAATAGCATTGGATTTTGGATTTAGTTTTTATTATAAAGAAAATATAGAGCTTTTAGAAGAATTAGGTGAGGTGACCTATTTCAGCCCATTATACGATGAGAGACTACCAGAAAATATTGATTTTTTATATATGGGTGGTGGTTATCCAGAGGTCTTCATTGAAAAGTTAAGTAAAAATACTTCAATGCTTAAATCTATAAAGGAAGCTTTAGATAATGGATTACATTGTTATGGTGAATGTGGTGCTTTAATGTATTTATCAAAATCTATAACAGATTTAGATGATAATACATTCCATACAGTTGGTTTTTTAAATGGAAAAAGTTTAATGACTAAATCACTACAAAATTTTGGATATGCAAGAATAGAAATTAATAAAAAGAATAACTTATTGGATAATCTTTCTATTAATTGTCATGAGTTTCATAAATCAAAAGTCAAAATAAATGAAGTATGTATCTTTGATGTTGAAAAAATAATGTATGATGATAAGGTTAAAAAATGGAAGTGTGGATATATAAAGAACAATACTTTAGCTGCTTATCCCCATATTCATTTTTTTGGCAATATGGAGTTTTTAAAAAGTTTAATAAAGAATATTAAGTTGCATAAATAATAGCTATTGTATATATGGTCGTTATGGAATGGTTCTTAAATTTTGAACGATAAATTTTCTTAATAAATTATTTAATTTACTAAATTATTTAATTTCAAATAAATGATGATTTCCAAAAACCTGTTTTTAGTATTACTTTTTTCTATTTTATAAAATTTTCGTGAAATGATATTTGGAAATTAAAATGTTAATTCATTAGTTTTGTTTTATTTTTTATGTGGTGTTTATGTTGAAAATATTAATCGACTCTAATAATATCATCATGATATAGCTTTAATTTCTTTTTCTTTTAATTTTCGGTGCTGACCCTTTAATTTACTTAAATTTTATATGGTAGTCGTGCTCATAAATATATACATAAATAATTGAGGTGTTTATTTAGGGGTAAACGTGGCCCTAAACCAAGTTTTGTGAATGTTCCTTGTCCAAATAAGAATTGTAAAGATTATGGTAAAATTGGAAATGATAATGTATTGGGTAATGGTACTTATACAAACCAAAAAAAAGGAGAGTGTAAAGTTTTAACCTACTATGATATCATAATGATTTTTTCT
>JAITPS010000198.1 GCA_031289325.1 Candidatus Methanovirga meridionalis | reverse complement strand
AATAATTTTTAATTAATATAAATAATTTTTAATTAATATAAATAATTTTTAATTAATATAAATAATTTTTAATTAATATAAATAATTTTTAATTAATATAAATAATTTTTAATTAATACTTTTTAATAATATTTAATTTTAAGAAAAGTTATTTATTAAGAACCTTATCAAAACCACTATAAAAAGAATAATCATATCAGAAAATGCCATCACATAAGCGATATTTATGAAAAAATACATAAAAATCCGTGCCAAAAAGAGAAAATACGATGAAAAAGTTTAAAAAAGAGTATAATAATAAAAAAAAAGTAAATAAAAAAAAGTAGGAAAAATAAAAAAAGTAGGAAAAGTATTATAATAACAATAGCTTTTAGAAACTCTTTAATGCCCACCAAGGTATGTATATGATTTCATTAGTTATAAAAGCTTTGGGATATAAAAAAAATCTCAAATATTAATAAACCTCCACCAAAGTTTACATTCTCTTTGAAACTATTGGCTCCTTGAAGCTGTTGAATTATAAAAATCAATATCGAAAATTTGTGAACGATAAATAGTTTTATTTTCATTATCATCTTTGACAATCAACTTAATTTTAGAGCTTTCAAAGTTATCAGAGGCACCTGTTTTATCACTTCTCCAACTGTTGTTGGTATTAGGCTCAAAATTTGCTAAAGCACTATCTCCCTGCACCATTACTTCTTTTACAAGCACATCGTCTTTATCAAAGAAGTCCACATATAAATGATAATATCCTTTCCATTCAACATTAGAAAAGAATTGAAAACTAATTTTAAATTCTGTATAGTTCAGATCATCTGATATATAAGGTACATCAGTTTTTAAATGTACATCACTGAACTTAAAAGTAGGTGAAATTGGCATCAAAGAAGTTACACCATAATAACCAATAATTAAAACACATACAATGACAACACCTATAGTTATAGAGTATTTTCCTATTTTTATTTTAATCAACCCCATTTATTTTGTCATTCAATTTTTTTATTTTATTTTTAATTATATTGGCTTTGATAAAGTTCTTAATAAATAACTTTTTTAAAAATAAATATTATTAAAATATATTTATTTAAAATTATTTATATTAATTAAATAAGGTCATATTAATTAAAATTTAAAATTATGGATTTTTATAAATTAATATTTAAAATTAAATAATTTATTAATAAAGAAATTTATTAAAAATTTAAGAACATTTCCATAACGACTATAATTAAAATAAATTTATATTAGAAACTGGGCGAGAATTATTTTTTCTGAAACTAAAAAATTTCTTAAATTAATACCTACCCATGAGTAACAATTATAATAACAAATATTATATAAATGTTTCTATTTTTTCATTCACCTCTCCCTTCCTCAATAGGTTTAAATTCAACAAATAAAGTATTAAAATATGAAATAGAAGTTAATGAATTCATATTAAAAGTATAAATCATAAAAATGATTTGATGGAATAGGAGACTAATAAGATAACTACCATAATATACAAAACAATAGTCAAGAATACTCAAAAAAGATGGAATAGGAGACTAATAAGATAACTAATGAAAAAAAATAATCAAGTTTTATTAACCAAAACCTTTTCATGCTACATAATTCTTTTATACTATTATGGTGGTTTTGATAAAGTTATTAGTAAATAATTTTTTTAAAAATGAATAAAAATGAATATTACTAAAATATATTAATTTATAATTATTTATATTACTTAAATTGTATTTATATTACTTAATATTTGAAATTATAGGCTTTCATAAAGTAATATTTAAAATTATAGATTTTTTATAAAGTAATATTTAAAATTATATGCTTTCATAAAATAATATTTAAAATTATAGATTTTTTATAAAGTAATATTTAAAATAATATTTAAAATTATAGATTTTTTATAAAATAATATTTGAAATTATAGATTTTTATAAAATAATATTTAAAATTATAGATTTTTTATAAAATAATATTTAAAATTATAGATTTTTTATAAAATAATATTTGAAATTATAGATTTTTTATAAAATAATATTTGAAATTATAGGCTTTCATAAAGTAATATTTAAAATTATAGATTTTTTATAAAGTAATATTTAAAATTATAGATTTTTTATAAAGTAATATTTAAAATTATAGATTTTTTATAAAGTAATATTTAAAATAATATTTAAAATTATAGATTTTTATAAAATAATATTTGAAATTAAATAAATTAACAAAAAAATTTATCATCCAAAATTTAAGAATTTTTCCAAAATGAATATAATTTTAAAAAAATTTATTTAAAATTGTAAAATTTATAAACATACATCTAAATAAAAACTATTAAAAACTATAAATTAGAATCAAACAAATATAACAATGTTCAAATATAGCAATGTTAGATTATGAATGTTAGATTATGAATTATGAAAAATAATAATAATGAAAATAATAATGAAAATAATATGGGAATAAATATAAATGAGGAGATCAATTGAAATATAACTTTGATAAAATCTATAATAGGAAAAATACAGGATCTTTAAAATGGGATATGATGGAAAATATTTTTGGAAAAGATGACTTGATCCCATTATGGGTTGCAGATATGGATTTTCCTGTTGCAGAACCTATAAAAAAAGCAATTAAAAAACGTGCTGACCATCCGTTCTATGGTTACACTCAAGCAAAAGAAAGTCTTATTGAAGCTATTTGCCATCGCTTAGAAAACAAGTTTAACTGGAAAATTAATCCAAATTGGATTGTTTTCACACCAGGAGTTATTCCAGCTATTAATTTAGCAGTTCGTTCAATTACTTCACCAGGAGATAGAATAATTCTTCAAGAACCATGCTATCATCAATTTTTTCCAGCTATTAAAAATAGTGGTTGTCAGGTTGTTAACAATCAATTGAAATTGTCTGATGGTCGCTATAAAATAGATTTTCATGGATTGGAATCTTTATTCCATCCTGAATTAGGTCATTCTCCCCACTATAAACCTATAAAAGCTATGATATTTTGTAATCCTCATAATCCTATAGGTAGAGTATGGAATAGAGAAGAAATTACTCAAGTTGGTGAAATAGCTTTGGAAAATAATTTAACAGTTATTTCTGATGAAATTCATGGAGAACTTCTTTTTAATGGTAACAAACATATTTCATTTGCTACAATATCTCCAGAGTTTGAATCGAATTCTATTACATGTATATCTCCAAGTAAAACATTTAATCTTCCTGGAATGAATATTTCCACAACAATAATTCCTAACAATAAACTTAGAAATGAGTTTATATCCACACAAATAGGATTATCATCCCCTAATCTTTTTGCATACACTGCTCTTGAAGCAGCTTTTAGAGATGGGGATGAATGGCTTGATGAGGTTTTAAAATATCTTCATGGAAACTTAAAGCTATTAAATGAATACATTGATAAAATAAATGGTGTAAACATTATAAAACCAGATGGAACCTATCTTATTTGGTTAGATTTCCGTGAATTGAATATGGATGGAAAAGCATTGAAATCATTCCTTGAAAATGAGGCAGGAATAGCTTTAGAAGAAGGATCACTTTTTGGTGAAAGTGGAAATGGATTTATGCGAATGAATATTGCAGTTCCCAGACCTCTTTTAGAAACTGCTTTAAAAAATATTGCTACTGCATTAAAACAATAACTCTATTTTTTAATCATGTTTAAGAAATCCTTAGATCTTTGAGTTTTTGGATTTTCTATTATTTTTAAATCTTCTATTTCTTTTTTAATACTTTTTTTACTTATAGAGAATAATTTAGTAATAGCATCAATGTCTAAATCAGAGTAATGAAGTATAATAGCTCCACCTAAAGCCACATTGTTTATATTAATTCTCATTCCTTTAATCTTTTCCTCTAATTTAAATTTTTTATGCAATATAAAATCCATAGATTTAATTTGGATAATTTTCTCATTATTATATTTTTTAAGAAATTGAATAACTTCATTATTCAATAAAGTGAAAATTTCACGTTGTTTTCTATCAATATCATCTCTAAGATATGGAAAAGGATTTTTATGTCTTCTTCTCATGTCACTTGATTTTGTTATATAAAATCTAAATATATCCCATAGTATCAATGTAGGTGCAACTTGGGCAAAAATGTTTTTCTCTAATTTTAAGGACATTTTAATATCTTTAGATAGTACAGGGTTAATATCTCCTTTTTTATCCATTAAACCTTTATCTTTAAGAATTTCTTCAATTTCAAATTCTCTCCATTGTTCAATACTATCAAATTCAAAAGGAACTTTTGTTTCAATACTATTTACATCTTCAACTATTTTATAGTATTCCTTCAATGTTTCAAAGTCGTTAATATACTGATTTAAAATTGTTTCTTTGTTTTTATTGATTAATACTTGACAATATCCAGCATATCCTAATGCTAATGCATATCTTGTATGTTTTTCATTTATTATCCTTGGTTTTGACTTATTAAATTGTAAATGTACAATTCTTACATCCTTCCCATAATCCTCCCTAACCTTTTCCTCATAACTGTCATTATATTCAGAACCTAAATTAATCTTTTTTCTAATCCATCTATCCTTTTTCTTAAACTTTATAATCACAGAAAGAGATATTACAGTACTTTGTTTTTCATACTTTAAATATTTTAAAATTTTTTTAAAGGATTCTCTTCCCCAATCATTTAACTGGGATAATAAGACCATATAATTTCCTGATAAAGGGAGATGATTAATAATTTCAAGTCTATGAACTCCATTTTCAAGAATTTCAATATCTAATTTATCTGATAAACAAGCACACTTATCATTATATGATTTAAAAAAATCAGATATTCTATAAGTTTTAGAACATTTCCCACATTTTATAATTGCAAACTCTTCAAAATGACCAAGGGATATTTTATGAGAATCAATAGCTGATTTAATACGATTGAAAATATTTCTTTTAGAACTTGCTTTCACCCTATAAATCTGATTATGTTTACTATTTTCAAATAATTCTTCATAATTCTTATCTGCTTGAACACTAAATCCATAGTTTGATAAACTACGATGAGGAGATGTATAACCTTTTATTTCCATATCGGATCTTAATTCTTTCAATTGTTCTAATCTATTTTTAAACTTAAGGTAGACTACTTTTAATGTTGAAAAATCAGAAATATGATTTAAATCAATTATTTCATTCTCTATTTCTTTCAGATATTTCTCTGCCTCAGTAATTAATATAGATTCATCCATTTGCTCACATATACTCGTTGTTTAAATCATTTGAAAGATATAATAATCATGCAAAAGTTCTTAAATATTGAACGATAGATTTTTTTATTAAATTATTTAATTTCAAACATCAGTTTATAAAAATCAATAATTTTAATTAATATAAATAAATTTTAATTAATAAAAATAAATTTTGAATAATATAAACAATTTTTAATTAAAATAAATAAATTTTAATTAATATAAATAAATTTTGAATAATATAAACAATTTTTAATTAATATAAATAAATTTTAAATAATATAAATAAATTTTAATCAATATAAATAAATTTTTAATAATATAAACAATTTTTAATCAATATAAATAAATTTTAATCAATATAAATAAATTTTAAATAAAATAAATAAATTTTAAATAAAATAAATAAATTTTAAATAAAATAAATAAATTT
>JAITPS010000064.1 GCA_031289325.1 Candidatus Methanovirga meridionalis | reverse complement strand
TAAAAATTAATAAAAATTAATAAAAATTAATAAAAATTAATAAAAATTAATAAAAATTAATAAAAATTAATAAAAATTAATAAAAATTAATAAAAATTAATAAAAATTAATAAAAATTCGTTTT
The DNA here is from genome assembly GCA_031289325.1 of Candidatus Methanovirga meridionalis. Lineage (GTDB taxonomy): Archaea > Methanobacteriota > Methanobacteria > Methanobacteriales > Methanobacteriaceae > Methanovirga > Methanovirga meridionalis. The sequence continues at coordinate 9,844 of JAITPS010000064.1, read as the reverse complement.
TCTAAATGAAATGAAAGATTTTACTGAAAAGAATTAAAGAGTCTCTAAATTAAAACTAAAGTTTTTAAAATGTAAAAATTTTGTTTTTAAACTATGATTAACACTAAAATATCTACAAGAAGTATAACTCATGATTGAAGGGATAAATAAAATGAAAGATTATATAAAAAATCCTATGGATATTGAAAATAGAAGCTTTGAAATTATTGAAAGTGAAATGAACTCACATAATTTCACTAATGAGGAATTAAATGTTGTGAAAAGAGTAATACATACAACCGCTGATTTTGATTATGAAAATATAATCCATTTTAGTGATGATGCTATTGTAAAAGCTCAAGAGATATTATCTAAAGGTATAACAGTATACACTGATACCAATATGGCACTTTCAGGAATAAATAAAATAGCTTTAAGAAAACTTAATTGTGATGGAAAATGTTATGTATCTGATAATAATGTTAAAAGCATTGCAAAAGAAAAAAATATAACACGATCAATGGCTGGAGTTGAAATTGCAGTCAATGAAGGGGTTGAATTCTTTGTTTTTGGAAATGCTCCTACTGCAATATATAAATTGTTAGAACTTGTTGATAAAGGAATTTCAAAACCTAAATTTATAATTGGTGTGCCTGTTGGATTTGTTGGAGCTGAAGAAAGCAAAAAATTATTAGAAACATATAATATTCCAATGATAACGATTAGAGGCAGGAAAGGTGGTAGTCCTGTAGCTGCATCAATAATGAATGCAATAATGTATTTGATGATAAAGAGACAGTAAAATTTTAAAATAAAACTTTATATTTCTTAAACTTTTAATAATTAATTTCAAATTAATTAATTTCAAATTAAAAAAATTCATAAATTTTAAAAGCATACAATTTATAAAACTTATTTATAAAATATAATCATATAAGTATAAAATATAATCATATAAGGTAAAATTAAAGAAACTTTTTTATATTATTATATTCATAATTATAATTTTAAAACATAGTGGGGTTGATAAAGTTCTTAATAAATAACTTTTTTAAAAATATAATGTCATTAAAAAAATATTAATTAAAAATTATTTATATTAATCAAAATAAACTTATATTAATCGAAATAAACTTATATTAATCAAAATAAACTTATATTATTTAAAATTATATATTTTGATAACAGAGTATTTAAAATTAAATAATTTAATAAAAATAATTATCATTTTAAAATTTAAGAACTTTCAATAATGACCATAATTAAAAATCATTATATTTTAAAAATATTTTCGATTCATTAATAATATTATTATCGAATATGGTGGGTTTATGAAAATTAGAGTACCTTCAAGGTTACATATAACTTTAATAGATCTTAATGGATCTTATGGTCGATTAGATGGAGGTATTGGTCTTACATTAGCAAATCCATCCATATTATTAAAAGGAGAATTAAGTGAAACTGGAATATCCTTAGATTTCTCTTCAAAAATTGATGATAAAATTAAAGATGAGGCTTATCAAAAACTTTTGAATTCTGTTAATAACTTAATTAATCATTTTTCAATTGAAAATGGTTTTCATTTTACTCTTGAAGAAGCATACCCAACCCATACTGGTTTAGGTTCAGGAACACAATTTGCACTTGCAACAGGTAGACTTGTTTGTGAGTTATTGAAAGATGATTTAGATGTTAAGTATTGTAATTTAAATGAGAACAAAACAAAAAATTCTATTAATTGTGTTTCTTTAGGTAAAATTCTTAAAAGAGGAGGAACATCTGGTGTAGGTATTTTCTCTTTTGACTGTGGTGGTTTTATTCTTGATGGAGGTCATAGTTTAAATGAAAAAAGAGAATTTTTACCATCTTCTGCTTCATCTGCCAATCCACCTATTTTAATTGGGCAATATGATTTTCCTCAAGAATGGAATGTTGTAGTAGCTATTCCTAAGGGGGATAATACTACCAGTGCTGAAAAAGAAACTGATTTATTCAAAAAACATTGTCCAGTTCCTAAATTGGAAGTTGAAAAATTATCTCATTTAATATTAATGAATTTAATTCCTTTCATGTTAGAAAAAGATATTGAATCTTTTGGGAGGGTTATAAATCAAATTCAAGATTTAGGATTTAAAAAAATTGAAGTAAACTTACAACCAGATAATATTAAAAAAACAATGGATGCAATGAGAGAATTTGGTGCTTATGGAGTAGGTATGAGTTCTTTTGGTCCTACACTTTACACAATTACAGATAAAAATAATACAAAAAGTGTTTATAAATCTACTAAAGAGTATTTAGGTGATGATAGTAATGTATTCATTACAAAGGTGCTTAATCATGGTTATACATTTGAAAAATAGTTAATTGGTGTTTTAATGATTTTAAAAGGAAAAGTTTGGAAGTTTGGAAGTAATATTAATACCGATGTTATTATTCCAGGCAGATATTTAAGAACATTTAATCCAGATGATTTGTCTGCTCATGTAATGGAAGGTGAAAGATCAGATTTTGCTCTTAAAGTTCAAAAAGGAGATTTTATTGTTGGAGATTGGAATTTTGGTTGTGGATCTTCAAGAGAACAAGCAACAATAGCTATTAAAAATGCTGGTGTTAATGGCATAATAGCTAAATCCTTTGCAAGAATATTTTATCGTAATGCTATTAACATAGGTTTGCCCGTTATAATAGCGGACATTGATGTAGATGAAGGAGATATTATAAAAGTAGACCTTAAAGATGGAGTTATTTATAACTTAACCACCGATAAATCATTTAAAATCAAAGAATTTAAAGACTTTCTATTAAATATACTCTTAGATGGAGGTCTTGTAAATCATTATACTACAAACATTAAATGATTAATTTAACAAAACATAAATATACTGAATACAAAAAATAAACATTTTAGAAAAACTTTTAATCTTCATAAATAAGATTGTTTATCTACATGTAATTTAATTGATTTTTATAAATTTTATCAATTTGTATTATATAGTATATGAAATAATATTTTTAAGCACAGAAAAGCTTTATTTTTCTAATTGAATAAATTCAACAATGAAGTTTTTAAAAATGAAACATAATTATTAAATTTTTAATTAAAAAAATTATAGTTATTATTTTTAAAAATAAATAAATAAAAATTATTATTTAAAAAATTAATTCAATTTTAATTGAAATTTTTAAAAATAAAATATTTAAAAATAAGTGATTAATTAAAAACATTTTTTTCACCACTATAAAAAAATAAATAATTTTTTTAAGAATAAATATTATTAAAACATGTTAATTTAAATTAATCATGTTAATTAAAATATACATGTTAATTAAAATATATTTATATTATTTAAAACTTAAAACTATAGATTTTTATAAATTAATATTTAAAATTAAATAATTTAATAAAAAAAAATTTTTTATTCAAAATTTAAGAACTTTTCCATAATGGATATAGTTGATAGTATCATTTTTTAGCCAAGAGCCAAAATCTTGACTCCTTGTTTGCATGAGCATTACTTATATATGTTTGAGTTGATTTCATGGAAAAAAAATTTACATTTATAGACTTATTTTCAGGAATTGGAGGGTTTAGAATAGGAATGGAAAATGCTGGTTTTAAATGTGTTGGAAGTTCTGAAATAGATCCTCATGCTAGATTAATGTATGAAAGAAATTTTAGGGAGATACCTAAGGGAGATATTACAAAGTTAGATCCTTCAGCCTTTTCAGACTTTGATGTACTATGTGCAGGATTTCCTTGCCAATCTTTTTCAATTTGTGGATTAAAAAAGGGATTTAAAGATGAAACAAGGGGTACATTATTTTTTGATATATGCAGAATATTAGAGAAAAAAAATCCACCAGTTTTCATATTAGAAAATGTAAGTCATTTAAAACATCATGATAGAGGACGGACTATAGGGTTGATATTAGAAAAATTAACAAAATTAGGTTATACTGTTGATTATAAAGTTTTAAATGCTAAAAATTTTGGAGTTCCTCAAAATAGAGAGAGAATTATTATAATTGGTAATAAATATGGTCTCAATTTCAATTTTGATAAGCTGAAAATTAATTCTATAAATTCTATGAAATTATTTTTAGATGAAAATGGTTCTTTTGAAATTTTAGATTCCAACCAATATACATTAATCAAAGAATTTAAAAAACAAAAAAAATCTGGTCTTATATTTAGAGGATATATGAATAAAAAAATTAGAAAAAATGGTGTTAGAAAAAATACAAATCATTTATCCAGAGTTCATAAACAACCTAATAGAATATACTCTTCTGAAGGTAACCATCCAACAATACCATCCACTGAAACATCAGGAAGATATTGGATTTATGACGATGGAATAGTTAGAAAATTAACAATTGATGAATGTTATAGATTTATGGGATTTCCTGAAGATTTTATAAAAGTAGGATCTAAAACTAGTTTGTATGAAAGAATAGGTAATAGTATTTGTGTTCCAATGGTTGAATCTATAGGAACTGAATTAATACATCAGTTTATGGAGAATGAAAATGCAAAACAAAGAAGTTATAAATTTTCTTAATAAATTATATGATGATGCCAATAAATCTTTAGATAATTTAACTACTAATTTGTCTGAAGAACAAATTAAGTGGGTAGATCTTATTGTTGATAATGAAAAAAAATTACAAGCTGTTTTCACAGTTTTAGTCTCTAGTTTAACCTATAAGTCTTTACATCCTGATCAGGATGTTAGGTTTCATAAAACTAAGTGGATGAATGGTTATAGTGGGAGAAGTTTTGATACAAAGAATGTGACTCCTTTTTTACAGGAAAAAGATTTTAGGGGGAAAATGAGAGAATCTGGATGGTTAACTCGTAGTTTAGAACAACCTCACCCTTTTAATCTTAATTTTCCAGGACATATTAGTATTCCTGAAGTTAAAGATGCTTTTTTATACATTTTAAATGATATTGAAGAGAATAATACAAATCCAAAATGGTTTCTTGAGCTAATTTTTAAAAAAAGCATCATAGAAAAAAATAAAATTGTTGACTTAATCAATCCAATTGATTCTGAATCTGTTTATACTATAGATGATATAATAAAAATGTTACATGATCATTTTTATTTTAAATATAAAAGTAGAGGAGCTTCGATTTTACCAGTTATAGCAATATATTCTGTCTATGAATGCATTATGCCAGAATTATATCGATTTGACGGAAAATATTTAGAAAAATTAAACTCACATACCAGCTCTGATAGAAGTAGTAAAGCAATAGGAGACATCATGATTAGAAATATGGACGATAATAGTATTTATGAGAGTGTAGAAGTTAAATTTAATATAAATATAGATTTTCAGAAACTGAATATTGCATATGATAAAATTAAAAATACTAAAACTCAAAGATATTATATTTTAACTACTGGTGATATAAATAAAGAAGATAAGATACAAGAACTCATTAAATATGCCTATGAGAATCATGGTGTTCAAATTATACTAAATGGTGTTTTTTCAACGATTAAATATTATCTGAGACTAATTAAAAATACTGAGGATTTCATTAATAATTATATAAAAAATTTAAAAAATAATGATGAACTTGATTTTGAACATAAAGAATCATGGAATCAAATTTTTAAAAATTAACTATTATTAAATAATGTTCAAATCTTCACTCACCTTAGATAATCCCATACTTTAAAATTTCTGCCAGTTGTCATGAGATATATCTGTATTTCATTACCTCATCACCAAGCCACCTCTACAAACCCATACAATGGTTGTCATGGGATATATCCGTATTTCATTGGTTATAAATGTTTTGGTACATAAAATATTTATTAAGAACTTTATCAAAGCCATTAAAACATTAAATAATAAAACATTAAATATAAACTATGAGGAATAAAGAATGTCAAATATTATCATAAATGTTAATGGTTTAAACAAGTATCACGGATCTTTTCAAGCTTTAAAAAATGTTTCTTTATACCAACAAATATTTTTTTAGTGGGAAATTACTAAAATTGTATAACTTGAGGAATATGGAGTTATTATGCCAATGAAATATATTTTGAATGATAAATTTTTTTATTAAATTATTTAATTTTAAATATAAGTTTATAAAAATCTTTAATTTTAAATTTTAATTAATATAAATAAATTTTAATTAATATAAATAAATTTTAATTAATATTTTTAATAATTGCATAGTCTTACACTTTTTTTAATTAAAAATATAAACTGATTTTAATTAAAAATATAAATTGATTTTAATTAAAAATATGTGGTATTTTACCTATTTTTTGTAAGTTTTGATAAAATTATTTAAAATCCATTTAAAAGTTAAATTTTGATTTTAAGAAGATTTAAAAGGTTTTACATCCATTATTAATATAAGTAATATGTTATAAAATTTAAAGGGAACACTATAAATTGATTTTATTTGGATATAGCTTTATTTAAATATAACCTTTTTCAAGTAAGTAGTTAATAAATTTATCTTCATTATCAAATACTAAAGCATGACTAATTTTTTCTCTTCTAATAACTATACCATATACATCATCACTTTCTAAAATAGCATCCAATTTTTCTAAACTTCCACCTTCAATTCCACTATCCTTAAGTAAGATGGCTTTAATATTGAACTCTTTTATTAAACTTAAATTAAGGTCTTTAGAAAAAGGACCTTTCATAGCTATAATATCATCAACTCTAAGATTTAAATTCTCACATTCTGAGATAACCTTAATAGTTGGCAATACTCTATGAATTATTCTATTTTTAAGATTTAGATCTAAAATTTTGGATAGATTCCTACTGCCCGTGGTGTTTAATATGTTACCTTCAATTTTATTTAAAACATTCCCTAAACTTTCATAATCATTTACTTCAATTATATTTGGAAAATTTTTATATTTATCTAAAATAGATTTTCTTTCATATCTAATATAAGGAATATTTAATTCTTTAGAGACTTTAATTGATGTTTTAGTTATATTTACTGCATACGGATGAGAAACATCAACTATTAAATTCACATTACTATCAATTAATAGTTTTTTAAGTTCATTTTCTTTTAAAGGCTTGGTGTTTAAAATTTTGTATTTAAAATCTTTTAAAAGACTACCACCATAGGAACTCACGACAGATAATAATAAATCATCGGTATAATTATTTAAGGTTTTGGTTATGGTTCTTCCTTCAATTGTTCCTAAAATTAATCCAATCACAAATATTACTCCTTTAAGCTAATAATTAAAACAAGATAATTAATTAAAACAAGATAAAATTAATTAAAACAAGATAATATTTATTTTATTTGATGGCACTGCAAAAATCCATCCTCTATTTACAGACCTATTTAATCAAACATTCTTTAATTTATACCCTCTTGGAGTTATAAATTTATTGTTCTTCATGAAACTATTACTATTTCCTATGATGACTATTGAAGACATATCTACATCAGTATCATCAAAATTAGAGAGATTGCAGAATCGAATTTCCTCACCATTTCTTAATGCATTTTTCACAATTGCAACAGGAGTATCTAAACTTCTAAATTTTTTTATAATTTCAATAGCTTCTTTTAAATAATGAGGTCTCCCATTACTTTTAGGATTATATAAAGATATTATAAAATCTCCTTCACCAGCAAGTCTAATTCTTTTTTTTATTAAATTATATGGAGTTAATAAATCACTTAAACTAATATTACAATTATCATGAGAAAGAGGTGCACCAACTATAGATGCAGCAGCACTTGAGGCGGTAACACCAGGTATAACTTCTATATCTTCATTTTCTGAGATTTGAAGTATTAAACCAGCCATTCCATACATTCCTGAATCACCAGTACTTACAATTGAAACAATTTTATTTTTACTTAACTCCAATGCTTTCATAGCTCTTTCTTTTTCTTTATACATTCCAGTTGAAAATGTTTCTTTATTTTTTAAAAGAGGTTTTATAATATCAAGATATTTTGAATATCCTACAATTATATCTGATGTATTTATTGCATCTCTTGCTTTAATTGTCATGTGCTGAAGTCCACCTGGACCAATACCAACTACAAATAGTTTTCCCATAGTTTTGCCTTTTATAATAATATTATAATGGTTTTGATAAAGTTCTTAATAAATAACTTTTTTAAAAATAAATTATTATTAAAATATATTATTAAGTAGAAAGATATTTATATGATATTAATGATATGTTAATTATAATTTATACTATGGAGGTAAATAATGATTATTGTGTTTGCTACAGTGACTTTAAAAACTGGAAAAAATCAAGAGCTTATTAATGTTTCAAAAGATTTAATAAAAAATACACGATTAGAAGAGGGATGTATTGATTACAATTTATATGATGACTGTGAATCTCAGGATCTTTTTGTTTTCGTGGAAAAATGGAAAGATGAAAAAGCTTTAAACGAGCATATGGAAACAGCCCACTTCAAAAGTTTTGTGGAAAAAGGTTCACCTCTATTTGCTAAAGATTTGGATATAGTTCAATATCTTACAAAAGATTAAATCTTTTCATTTTTTTTAATTTCTTTTTTTTTTTGATTTCTTTTTTTTTGATTTCTTTTTTTTTGATTTCTTTTTTTTGATTTCTTTTTTTTTGATTTCTTTTTTTTTTTTAATTTCTTTTTTTTTAACTTCTTTTTTTTTAACTTCTTTTTTTTTAACTTCTTTTTTTTTAATTTCTTTTTTTTATTTTTCTTAATTAAGATAATTAGCAATTTTTTTTATTATATAAAGTTTACATTTTTTTTTTTTTTATTATTATTATTATTATTATTATATTGACGGAAAAAATGTTTTTAATTAATCAATTATTTTTAAATATCTTATTGTTGAAAATTTATTTTCAACTTAGGAGAATTTATTCACCTGTTTAAAAATAATAATTATAATTTTCTTAATTAAAAATTTAGTAATTATGTTTCAAATTTAATAAAAAAAAATTTGTTATTCAAATTTTAAGAACTTTTTTATAATAACTATATAAATGTCATTTTTTTTGTTAATAATATCCATATTTTTATACTTTCATTTTTTTTCTTAATAATATTATTTCATACACAATATATTATACCAAATAAGATAGTAAAAAAGTATGAATTAAATTATTTGCTGTTTAAATTTTGGATTTTTGAAATTGGAAGATTTGTAACTTCACTAATAAAATTTAAATCCACTCCTTTCTTCAACAAGTTAATAGCTATTTCTACTTTTTCCTCTTTTTTACCTTTTTTTATACCTTTTTTTTCACCTTCTATTCTGCCTTTTTCTTCGCTGTGGTGTATTTCTCCTTCTATTTCCATTATTGCTAATTGTCTCATTTGGTAGTCGTGGTATGCTTCTTCATCAGATAGTAGTTCGTTGAATTTCGCATCTGCTGTTTTTATATCTTCATCCATTTCAATCACTTTTTTTATAAGCTCATCAGAGCTTTCAGCATCGAAAAATATTATCCATCTGTGTAATGGGTTATTTAAATCTTTTTTAATTTTTCTAAATGCTATAAGGTTTATATTATATATTGTTAAATACTTTGAATATAGACAATTATCTACATTTCCTAATATATTAAACTTTTGCTTGTAAATGTCATCTTCACAAAATTTGTAACTCAGTATGTTGATTAATGTGTGTGGTTTTAATTCATTTAATTTTCCTTCAAGTGCTGAGTTTGAGAATTCTTTTGCTAAGTAAAGCAAGCTTCTTCTCTTAAAGTAGTATTGATCTGTTCTTTGCACTTCTATTATGAAATGTCTGCCGTCGGAAGTTATTGATCTTAAGTCTAAGATGCAATTTTTTTTGCCTTTAATTTCACCTGCAATTAATTT
>JAITPS010000128.1 GCA_031289325.1 Candidatus Methanovirga meridionalis | reverse complement strand
TAATTTCCAACAAGCAAACATACAAGCAATAACAATAGGGCTTTTATCTAAATAAATTGGAATAATTTCGTCTGTTTTCCTTATTTGCATGGATAGAAAAATAGCTATTTCACTACTTACATCATCCAGTTGTTTATATGATAATTCTTCATTTTCACATTTAATAGCTAAAGCATTGGGATCATTTTCCACATTTTTAAAAAAATCTTGAAGTATAGAATTCATGATAATGCCTTTAGTAGTTTAGCAATTAAATTTTGTTATCAATGATCATATTAAACCTAATAATTAGGAATGGGTTTATAATATATTGTTAATTTCTTCTTGAGGATTATTTATCATGGATAATAAATAATCTTGTATTGAATTAATAAAGTTTTCAATCTTTTCATCATCATAATAAGCATGTTCGTATTCAATTATTATATCAATATAGTTTTTAGTGTAATAAACAACAATATATAAATCATTTCTCTGGTGAGTACTTGGCTTATTTATTCTATTAGCTTTTATTCCATATTTAGGAGGTAATTTTTCATCATAATTCTCATAACTTGCATCAATATAATTATAGCTAATTCTCGGATTCAATTCAAAGAAAAAATGTTCAAATTTATCAGTGAATGGCAAATATTCAATTCCTCTATTGAAAACTTCCTTAATATTAGCTAAATATTCTATGATGTTCATATTATAATCTAAATTAAAAAAGACATAAACAAATTTAAAAAATATTCCAAAAACATTGCTGTATCGTGGATTGTCACGACCATTGAAAATAACAGCTAATAGTACATTATCTATTTTTAAAAGTTTAGTTAGAGATAAAACTATTGCTCCTAAAATCAAATTTGAAAGTAAAATGTGTTTATCTTTAGAAAATTTTAGTAATAAGTTAGCATCAATACTGATTGATTTAATTTTTAATTCATATTTTCTTTTAATTTGCTCTTTATCTATGTAGTATTGTATTGGGAAATTTTTTAATTCTTCTTTAAAAATATTCTTAGCTTCAAGTAGCTTTTTATTATCTTTTTCTTGTAAAGAATCTAAAATATAATCTAAATAAGATAATTCTTTATCATGAATATCTTCATCATTATAAATTTTAAGCAATTCACTAAAAAAAAGATCAAAAGAATATGCATCTACAATAATATGGTGAATATCCATTAATAAATTAATTTCTCCATGGTTATATTGATAAATCTCAAATCTAAATAGTGGAGGTTTAAATAGATTAAAAGGTTTGACGAAATCTTTTTTTAGTTCATCAGATAAAATTTTATTATGTATTTTAATATCAATTTCAAGATTATAGGCTATTTTTTGATAAATTTTATCATTATTATTAATAAAATATGTTTTAATGTAATGGTTAAATTCAATAACTTTTATTATGGCTTTTTTTAATTTTAAAGAATTATTAAAATCACTACCAAATCTTACACATGTTGGAAGATGGTTATTTAAATTTTCAGGGGATTTTTGGATTCTGAAAAATAGATTTAATTGTTGGATACTGAGCGGATAATGATCAATTGAGTTGTGTTTAACATATTCTAATTTAGATAGCGAATTCCCTGATTTAGATAATAATTCATGTATTTTTTTTGCAGTTGATTCAATATTACTATTCTTCTCAAATAATTTAAATATGTCAAATTCAATATTATATTTACTAAATATTTTAGAAATGAGTTTTATTATAGATAAAGATGTGAACCCCATACTTAAAAAGCTATTAGTTACTCCAAAATCTTTAAATTTTAAAATTTCAGCACAATAATCAAAAATTTTCTTTTCTAATTCATTTCTTGGAGTAGTAATGTCATCAAAAATAAAATCAGCGAATTGTGGTTCTGGCAATCCTTTAATATTTATTTTACCAGAATACAATAGTGGAAATTTAGATGGGGGGAGATATATATATATTTGTGGAAGCATCCATTTGGGTAATTTATCTTTTAAATGTTCATTTAATCGCTTTTTAAGATCAATAACTTTTTTATTGGTTAATTTTTCATGGGTTGTGAAATATAAACACAAATATTGATTATTTTCCATTTTTTTAATTGTAGGGACTATTTTTTTCAATCCTAAATTAGAAGGTATACTATTTTCAATTTCATTAGGTTCTATTTTTTGTCCTCTAATTTTGATTTGATTATCTATCCTTCCAATTAGATGATATTCACCATTTTTATCACATCTTGCTAAATCACCAGTTTTAAAATAGCTAATATCTCCCTTTTTTATGAATTTTTCCTTTGTAAGTTCAGAATTATTTAAATATCCCTTAGTAATGCCTAATCCACCTACCCATAATTCACCAACCATATCATTTGGTATTGGATTACCATCCACATCCACTATTTTCTCTAAAATATTAGGTACAGGTTTACCTATAGTGCTGTTATCAGATTTTAAAAGTTTAATGTTAGCATGACCTGTTTCCGTTGAGCCATAATCTTGATATAAATCTGCATTAGTTATTTTCTTGAAATTTTTAATTAATTTGATTGTAGGTTTTTCACCTGCAATTTGAACAATTTTTATTGATTTTAAAATTTCCTCCATATTTTTATTTTCAATATATTCTTCTAATATTGATGGTACCGTAATTATTATATCAAATTTTGTTTTTTCATATAAATTAATTATTTTATTAGAATTATATAATTCTTCATCATTTGTTAAAACAATTGTTAAACCATTAAACAAGAATAAAAATAGATTAAATTGAAATATAATAAAAATTTGATTAGCATTAAGCAAAAGTTTATTTGCTCTTTTTTTCAAGCTTTGACTAATCAGTGGATCATCCAATATCCTATAAAAATAATTTAAGTGGGTTATAATGACTCCTTTTGGTTTATCTGTTGAACCTGAAGTATATGCTATAGATAAAATATTATTGTGATTTAATTTAATTTGTGGAGTAGTTTCATTTTCAAAATTTAATAAAGTATTGATATTAAGATTCTCATCTGATTTATTATTGGTTATTACATATTTTACTTCAGCATTCTTTTTTATTATTTTAATTCTTTCTAATGAATCATTTGGATTAGTAATTATAAATGTTCCACCAGCTTTAAGCACTGCTAAAATAGCTATTACTAATTTATTATCTCTTTTAAGATTAATTATAACACGATCTTCAACATTCAACCCATTTTTAATTAAAGCATTAGCCACTCTATTTACAGTATTATTTAATTCGTTATATGTTAAAATAGTATCTGATGCTATTAAAGCTACTTTATCATGATTTTTTTTAACTATGTCTTCAAATAATTCATTCAACAACATAGGAGATTTTAAATGATTTTTATTTCTATGATTTTCACTAAGAGAAATATCTTTAAGAAGAGTAGTATTATCCTCAATGAAATATTTAAAGATTTTTAATAGGGATGCTATAAATAATTCAATTATTTCTTCATTATATTTTGCTTTATTGTATAATACTGTGAGTTTATTATATTCTTCATCAAATATTATTGTAAAATTAGATTCTGGAATCTTAAAATCTTCTTCATCCTTATATTTATAATAAAATTGCAAATCAGGCAAAGTTAAGTCATTAAGATTTCTAAAATCATCAAAATAAGGTTGATATTCAATTATTTTTCCTAAACATTTTTTAATATTGCTAAAAAAAGTTTTAATACTTACATTTGTGTTTATATCCATACCGAAAATTATCTTCTCTAATTCTGTATTTTTTTTTAATAGTACAGATATTAGTATTTTTTTATTAAAAACAAATTTAGTTAAATTAAAAAGTATGGATGATAAAAATAAAGAGTTTAAATCTATAATTTTAGAAAATTTTGATTTTATATATTCATCTTCTATATTAAATTCTTTTTTAGCAATTGATTCATGAAATTTTTTTAATTTAGTTTTTTTCCTGTTATAATAAGGTAAAATTGTCTCATCATCAGTTTTATTTAAGATTTTTTGAAAAAAAAGTTCTTTTTCATTGAATATTAATGGAAAAAATATATTGAAATTTTTTTTATTCCTTTTAAACCATCCATATTCCGTTTCATCGAAAAATTTGAAGTTTATTTTATTATCATATTTTCCCAATATCTCTACAATAAATGGATAATAATTATCCATGTTATCGGAATTAAAACTAAAAAATCCTATAATACTACCTATAACTATATGTCTTAATTCCCATCTGTTATTATCATACAATAGATCCAATGATTTTTCATAAGCAATGAGTGCATCGGATAAAAGTTTATGATTTAAAGTGTTAATTGTACTATCATTGAAATAAGTATACTTATAGTATTTTTCTGGAGCTACTTTAAATTTTTCTGTCTTTAACAAGATTTCAGTTATTAATAACATATCTTCTAAATATAAATTAGGTACCCATAATTTAATATTGTTCAATAACCACTTTCTATTGAAAACTTTAGAATGCAATAATATAGGGATTGTTCCTCTTAGCTTTGTTAAATCCTTCTTATAGAACATTTTATTTTTCAGTTCTTTAATATTAGTATTCCCAACTAAGTTTTTAAAAATTATTTCTTGAGAATATTCCTCAGACGAATATTTTTCCATGAAAAATATAAAATTAGGATCATCTTTTAAATAATCTTTTAAACTTGTGTAGATATGATGATATAATTCATCATCACTATCAACAAAATGCACATATTGACCTTGGCTTTCTTTTAAACCTTGATATCGTGCATAACCTTGTTTCATATTAATATCATTATTAATTATCTTAGTTTTAATCCTATTATTGTTTATTATTTCATTAATAATTAGTTGATATTCACTGAAATCAGCCATCCCATCATTAACAATAATGACTTCAAACTCATCCACATCTAAATAATTATCTCTAATACTCTTTAAACATCTGATAAAGTATTCTATCTTTGTATTATAAACAGGAATAATAATTGAGAAATACATATATTTTTAACTCCACACAAAATAGAAATAATTATCATTTAGTTAATTTAAAACTCTTTTTTATATTATAAACAATATAAAATTCAGTGATTAAAACAATATTTAATATTAAAAATATAAACTCAACTAATTTGTACTTTAATCCTATTTTGTTGATGAGCTTTAATTTAAAAATTATATACATCAGAGAGTAGTAATTAACTCCTTTAACTCTTGGTCTATTAAACAGCATATTCAAATGTTCAGAATCTTCATAAAGTAAATTTTTTTCTTTATATTCCATAGTCAAATAATTGCCTGGAGATGGATTAAATGAGAATACCATAACATGATAAATTTTATTTTCTTTTATGAATTTTTTAGTTAGTTCAATATCTTTCTTTGTTTCATTTGGAAATCCAAACATAAATGTTCCACTGACATTAATTTTTTTCTCATTCATTATATTTAAAGCTTTTTTATTCATTTCTACAGTGGTTCCTTTGCCTAAATATTTTAACATTTTATTTGATCCAGATTCAAAACCTATTAAAACATCACTCCATCCTAATTTTTGAAGTTCATCTATTAAATCTTCATTATTAATAATATTATTTGATCTTGCATACATTCCAAATTTAAGTTTAAAATCTGATCCAAAATCTACTTTTTTTAGACATTCTATAAATTTAATTATCCAATCTCTGTTCTGAAATGGGTTGTCATCTATGAATCCAATATACAAAACAGAAAAGCTATTTTCAATCTTCTTTTTCAAATGAACAATTTCTTTTACAACATGTTCTGGTGTTCTCATCCTAAGTTTTGTTCCAGACATTGTTTTTGGAGCTGGTTGACAAAATTTACATCCATATAAACAGCAACGACTAGCAATAATAGGAAAAGAAGGATAGTTTACTTGTGTTAAATCATTTGAACTATGACTTCCATCAATAAAAACATCAGTGTTATTTATGAAAATATCTCTATTGATAAAACCTAAACTATCTAAATCTTCAATTTGTTTCCCTTGAATTATTTTTCCTAATTTATTAAGTTTATTTTCTTTTTTTGCTTTGATAAGTTCTAAGAAAGATATTTCTCCTTCTCCAATCATCACATAATCAATCAATGGATTATCAACATAGTTTTGAGTGCATATTGTAGGGTCATATCCACCAACCACAATAGTTGCATTTTTATTAACTTTTTTATTGATTTCAATCGCTTTGAATGCAACATTAGAATAAGTTGATAGAATACTGTAGCCTACCAAATCATAATTTTTTACAATTTTTTTAAATTTATTCCAACTTATGTGATATAAGTCTAAGAAATCTACAGTCTCCCCATGTTGATTAGCATATTTAATCATATAACCAACACCATGATGAGTTTTATATACTGGATTGTCATCTAAATAGTCAGTTGAAATAAATTTATCATAAATTTTTATTAATGGTGGGTCTTTACGAGCATAGATTATTATAGTTTTCATAAGGTAACCTCTATTGGATAATTAAAAAACATTTGTAGTTCTTTATCAAATTCCTAAAAAATATATGAAAATTTTCAGCCACATACAATAAATCCCAATCTAAATTATTCACATATTCATATGCAGGCATATAAAACTTAAAATGACAATAAAAGTCAAAAAGATTATATGTTTCTTTTTTTTCTTAGGTATTCATTAACATCTTTCTCTAATAAATAATTATTGGAAAATATATTGTTCTGTAAAATTATTTTCTTTATTTTAAAAAATTTTCTATTTTTTAAAGTTAGAAAATTTGTAATTTTCTTTATTTTAAAAAATTTTCTATTTTTTAAAGTTAGAAAATTTGTAATTTTCTTTATTTTAA
>JAITPS010000051.1 GCA_031289325.1 Candidatus Methanovirga meridionalis | reverse complement strand
ATTGGTTCTACACTTTCAGCACTGTTATTAGTGTATACACCTAAAATATAAGTAAATAGGGATTCCTCTACTTCCTTATTAGGAGTGCCTGTTGTGTAAAGAGATGGTTCAATACCTCTACTTTCTTCATTTTTTATTGTGAAGTATCCTGTTTGTAATAGTACAGTGGCGAAATCCATATTATCTAATTCGAAGTTGGGGAAAGATCCTATAAACTCTGATTTTTTCTTATTTAAAACATTTAAATCAACTTCAGTAGTTTTTAGTATGTCTACAAGTAATTTTGGTGTTCCTGTATCAGCCCAATAGTTAGCAATCTTTCCAGCATCAAAGAATCTCAGTATTGAAAAAGGATTATAAAGGAAATTCTTTCCATCCCAAGAGTAACCATTATACCATTCTTTAATACTTATAAGCAGATCTTCCTTTTTCATTTCATGACGTTTGCTAAGTTCATTTATATGTTCATCAAACTGATTTTCTAAGTCTTCTTGCGTGTAACCACATATCTTAGAGTATCTTGGATGGATTGTTATATCATCTACATGGTTTAAATCAGAGAATATAGTTGTTTTAGCAAATTTAGATATTCCAGTTATGAAAAGAAATTTTAAATATTGATCATTAGCCTTTAAAACTTGATAAAAGCCTCTTAGTATATCTCGATTTTTTTTTGCTAATTCTATATCATCAAGATGATTATTAATTGCTTTATCATATTCATCGATGAGTATAACAATTTTTGAGTTGGTTTTTTTACTAATTTTTTTAATTAATTCTCCAAACATTGATGAAATAAACTGTTTTTTTAATATTAGATCAAATTCTTCAGCTTTCTCCTGAATAAATTCTATTAAAGATTTTTTTAAAGTTTCTGGATCATCATGAGATATTTCACCAAAATCCAATCTAATAACAGGATACTTTTCTTTCCAGTCCCACTTATCATAGATATAAAGACCTTTAAAAAGTTCTTTATTCCCTTTAAATAGTTCTTCTATTGTACTTATTAGTAAGGATTTTCCAAATCTTCTTGGTCTTGATAGAAAGTAGATTCTTCCTTCTTCTATCATTTGATGTATGTATCTTGTTTTATCTATATATAAGTAATTATTTTCTCTTAGAATAGAAAATGACTGTGTTCCAATCGGTAATTTTCTTAACATCTATCACACCTTCTTTTAGTAATTGCTTATTTTTCATCTATTAAGAATTTTAGAAATCTGCTTTTCAAATAATATTACTTCCTTATGTGTTCTATTGTCAATTCCTCTTCTTGGAGTGTTAAACACTAAATTGTCCAATGCTGTTTTTAATGATTTGATAAACTTTAAATTTCCTTTCTTTAATATTTTCATTTTCTTCTTTAATATTTTCATTTTCTTCTTTAATATTTAAAACTTAAAATTATAGATTTTTATAAAATGATATTTAAAATTAAATATATTGGATTCAATAAGGTTCTTAATAAATAATTTTTTTAAAAATAAATTATTATTAAAAGATATTTATTTAAAATTAGTTACATTATTTAAAATAGATTTATATTATTTAAAATTTAAAATTATAAGTTTTTATAAATTAATATTTAAAATAGATTTATATTATTTAAAATTTAAAATTGTAGATTTTTATAAATTAATATTTAAAATTATAAGTTTTTATAAATTAATATTTAAAATTGTAGATTTTTATGAATTAATATTTAGAATTATAAGTTTTTATAAATTAATATTTAAAATAGATTTATATTATTTAAAATTTAAAATTATAAGTTTTTATAAATTAATATTTAAAATTATAAGTTTTTATAAATTAATATTTAAAATTATAAGTTTTTATAAATTAATATTTAAAATTAAATAATTTAATGAAAAAATTTATCGTTTGAAAAAATTTATTATTCAAAATTTAATAACTTTACCATAATGACCATTAATTTAATAAAAAAATCATTATTTTAAAATTTAAGAACTTTTCCATGATACTCATATATTTTAATTATGAAAAATAGCTATTTTCAGTCATGAAATTTCTTCTATTATGCTTACTTCTTCATCAGTTAAATCATATAATTTATAAAGAATTTTATCTATTTCATCATCGATCTTAGCTATTTCTTTTTGTAAAGGTTGAATGATTTCAATGCTAATGGTGTATTCCTTTTCTAATTTATCTTTTTCTTTCCTTGTGATTTCTTTATATTGTTTTTTCACTTCATTGTATAATTCTTCAAATGATAAAACATGATAATTCTGTAATTTATTAATCTTAGTAATTTTAAAATCACTTATTAAATACTTATGAAAAGATTTAATTTCATTAGATGACTTTATATTAGAATTTATTATAATATCAACTTTTTCTGCAATTGATTTTTGTTTGTCTAATGATATTTCAGGAACAGGAATTTTTTTAAGGTATTCAGGATTTATATCAATATTACCTTCTCCACGAATATTGTTAATAAAAAAATTCCCCATATTTGAATTTAATATTGATAACAAATATTTCAATTCAATATTCTTAGAGTTTTCTTCTAATTCATTCCTATTAGTTAGATTATATCGTTTAACACTATTATTAATACTTTTATTATCAATTCCTTTTAAATTTTTCCATAAAATAGCTATTCTAATAGTCTGATCACAATAAATATTTTCATTATCATAGCTTCCTTTAATCTCTCCTAATTTATTTATAACTATTTTTTCATTTTCATACAGTTCTTTAAAAGTAGGACGACTTATTTTAGAAGGTACTCTATCACTATCCCATTCAAGAAATCTTATTTTACTAATTTTATATCTTTCAAGATTTTTACCTTCAATGTACTGTTTTTTATGAACATCATCCTTAAAATCAGCTATTAAATCAGCTTTTCTAAATTCTCCTTTAGCTATTTTTTCATCAGCATTTAAGACCATACCCTTACTTATATAACAAAAGTCACCAAGTGTTTTATATTTAGAAAAGTCTTTTTGTAATTTAGGAACCGTTGAAAGATTATAAACAAATGTTTTTTTATCGCTGATTAATTCATCAATATTTTTACTCAATACATTTTCAATAATGTTGTTTTTAATTGTAGCTATAATGGTGCTGTTTTTGTTTTTATCTTTTTCTATTATAGGAATACAATTTTTCACGGTTGCATCAGCAAATATTTTTCCTTTTGATAAATCTACTATTTTAATGAGATTATATTTTTCAGAAATCTCTTCTCTTAATAATTTAGCATAAGTTTGATTTACAAATGGATATGGAATGATCATGGAAAAAATTCCTTTTTCTTTTAATAGCTCTAATCCTTTTTCAACAAAAGGAATATATAAGTCCCATTTTTGATGAAGAGTTTTATATTTTCCTGAACTTAACAAGTATTCCCTTTCAGTAGGATTATTTTCAGCCATTATTTTAGCATTAAGATAAGGAGGATTTCCTATTACTATATCAAATCCAACATCCTGAAATGCATCTAAAAATTCTTCATTCCAATTAAAAGCAGTATCTATAACATCAGAGTCATCGATTAGTGAATTTCCACATTTAATGTTTTTATCAAGGTCTGGTAGTTTATCTTCACTTTGAGCCACCTTTAAAAGTAAACTTAGCTTAGTTATTTCAACTGATCCTTTATTTAAATCCACCCCATAAATATTATTCAACAATATATTTCTTCTGCTATCAACATCATCAAAAAATGGTTTTAAATCACTATTACCATTATCTCGATATTTATAATCATGCAAATCACTATGAATATTCATTAATGTATCAACTGCTTTATTTAGAAATGCTCCACTACCACAAGCAGGATCAAGAATTTTAATGTTTTTTAATTTGTCTTCCAATGCCCATAGATCATCTTTATACTCATTTATTAAGTCCTTAATTGTATCAATGTTCTTTTTCTTACTTAGATAAAGAATGATAGTATTTTCACAGATATATTCAGTTATGATTTCTGGTGTGTAGTATATACCATGTTTTTTTCTTTGACTTATATTTACTTCAACTTGTTTAAGTTTTTCAATATCATTTACACTCTGTTCAAATATAGATCCAAGAATATTAATATTCAATTCACTACTGTAATTAAATGATGTTATAATTAATAAATTACGATAAATAGGATTAAGATTAGGAAAGTTAATGATTGTTTTATCCACCATTTCTTCCTTTTCATTAAACCCGTAACCCGTATTATTATGGTCATTATTTTCTATTTCATCATTAAAACTTAATTTATTTAGATCTTCATGGAATAAACCCCCATTATACTCTGGTATTCCTACTAATGAGTTTCCATGATTAATATCATCCCATAAATCATTTAATCTCATCCATATACGATTATTACCTAATTTTCCTCTTTTCACTGGTTCAAGAATCTCATAGTTAACACTATTATCAGGCAATAATCCCATATCTTCACAAAAACAAATGAATATCAAACGATTAAGTATAGTTTGACTATAATTTATACTATCCTCTTTAATATATCCTTTATCTTGAAGTTGATCTATTAACAATGTTCTTGTATGATGATATAATTTGTAAAAATTTTTAGTTATTTTTTCTCTTTCAATTATTAAATGGTCTTTATCATATAATTTAGTGAGATTGTCATAATCAAGAACTGATTCTTTACTAAATACTAATAAAAACAATTGTAAAATATGTTTGTCACCATTATGATATATTAATTCATCTAAATTAAAACTTATCATGTTCTCCTTTGTGTTTTTATTATATAATCTATATTCATAATAGTTACTTACAATAATCCATTCAATGCTCTTCTTCTCAGTAGCATAATCAAATGCTTGATCAACAGCACTTGGTCTTTTATTATATTTCTTATCAAGTATGGTATTACTGCTTTTTAATTCAATTGCAATATATGGTTCGCCATCTTTTAATATTAGGAAGTCAACACTTTTACCTTTTCTTAATTTAGCTTCATGTTTAAAATCTATCTGGTCATGGTACCCTAAAACACCTGTTAGAATTGTGGATGCAAAGTAAGTATAATTTTCCTCTTCTTTTTCTAAATAACCTTTTGTGTATGATTTATACCATTTTAATAAATTTTCATTCACAAAATGAGGGTGTTTTATGGTTTTAATATGTTCCCCATATTTTTTTAAACTATTTTTTAATTGTAGTAAATTATTAATCATAAAATATACCTTTTCCAAATGAATTTCTGCTTTTAAGTCATTAATATCCGTTACTTCAAATATTTGATGGTGTACTAATTAATTCTATATTCCATTTAATCAAAGTATTCCTTATAAAATCGTTCTACAAGTCTTTCAGCATCCTCAATTTTATCTTTAGATAAGTTATCTAAAAGGTTAATTGCAAGATCATTAATATCTTCATTATCATATTCTAATAATCCATTGATTAAAAGTTTTTTTGGACTTAAAGTAGATAAATCCATAGCCTCAGATGTCTTTATTAAAGGTTCTATTTTAAAATCTGGCTTTATACTTAGAGTTAAATCACCAAGTTCAGTATTAATTTTTTCAAAAACATCGGATCTATTAAAGTTTCCTCCTTCCACTCTAAGATGTAAAATAGGCTTTTCATCTAAACTTCCAATTTTTTCTTTCAAATTTGAAATGTCTTGATTAAGATTAGGATAAGCAATATTTTTAATTATGGACTCTCTTCTTGGTTTAACATCTATTTTTTCAATTTCTAAAATATCCTTAGAAATATCAACTATATAAAAACCTTTTCCATTTTTCTGATAATCTTTAATTTCGCTTTTTCTACAGATTTCTGTTGACCCAGGATAGACTAATTTTCCATTACCAAAATCATCCACTATTCTACCATGGACATGACCACAAGCATAATAATTAAAGTTTTGAGGAATATCAGCCATTTCTAATTCAAATGCAAAAGGAATATATTTATCAATCCCTTGATGGGAAACCAATATTCTTTTTTCATATTTTTCAGCTTCTTGAGATAATAGCTTAAAGGCATCAATTAAATTAGATTTATATGGTTTGGACTGATAAGGAAATCCACCAATGAAAACATTTTCATAAGAATAATATGGATTTTTAGGACTGATAAGTTTTAAACCTAAATTTTTTGAAAGAATTTGAGGAGGGAGAGCATCCTTTCTCATTACTGTATCATGGTTTCCAGCAATAGCAAAAACATCTATATCAGCTTCTCTAAGTTTTAATAACTCTTCTTGAAAAACTAAAAGCGATTTAGGACTTGGTTTTGGCATGTGAAAAAGATCACCACTATGAATTACAAAATCAACCTTTTTATTTATTATTTTATCTATGTTCCTCCTAAAAACATCGAAAAAATCCTCTTCTCTTTGATATAAACCATACTGTCTAAATCCTAAATGACTATCAGCGATATGTGCAAACTTCATTTTTATCCTCATATTCATGTTTAAAACAATTTAAACTGTTATTTTTACTATATTGATTTTTGATAAAATTCATAATAAATAATTTTTTTTAAAATTAAATATTTTTTTTCTTACATACATTATTTAATATATTCTTACATACATTATTTAATATAAATATAATATTAAACTTAGTTTCTAAATAAACAGATTTTTAGAAAAATCGCAAATAGAGAGTAAGATTTATATGAGTTTAAATTTAAAACAAGGAAATGATGTTGGAGTAATATTAATTAGTCATGGTAGTAGTCTTCCTTTTGCAAGTGATGTATTTAGTGAAATAGCTGTGAAGTTTAAAAAAGTAATTAATTGTCCTGTTGAAATAGGATATTTAGAATTTTCAAAGCCCACAATCTTACAAGCAGTCGATAATCTTTCATTAAAAGCAGTTGATAAAATAATAGCTATGCCCATATTTTTAGCAGATGGTATTCACACATTGGTTGACATACCTTTAATCTTGGGCATGGAAAAAAAGGAAAACGATCCAAGATTTTTAAATGGTGTCTATCCTGATGATCATTACCTAAATCATCTTGAAAGTTTTAGTTTTGATGGGGAGATAGTTTTACTTGATTGTATAGGTCCAGATCCTCTTATTCTTCAAATATTGAAGTCTAAAGTTGATGATGTATTCATAAATTCAGATATTTTAAACAATGAGAATACTGGAATTGTACTGGTTAGTCATGGTAGTCGATTGAATTACAATAGTGAATTTGTTAATGAACTTCTAAGAATGTTTAAAGATGAAACTGATTATAAAGCAACTATAGGGTTCATGGAACTTGCAAATCCAAGTATTCCTGTTGCAATTAATGAATTCTTGAAAAATAATAATTTTGAAAATTTAATTGTTGTTCCTGTTTTCATAGCTCATGGAATGCATACAAAAAGAGATATTCCTAAAATTTTAAAACTTCCAACAGATATTAAATATATTAAACACAGTCATCATCATGACCATGATCATTCTCATAATCATGAAAATATAGGGATAGATTTTAATGGAAAGATCATATATCTCGATCCTATTGGTTCTAATCCTTTACTTATTGATATTATTAAACAACGTGTAGATGCAACAATAAATAAGTAAATTTATTGTATAATTCATCTAAATTATCTTGTATTGGTGAAAAATGTTTTAATTAATCAGTTATTTTTAAATATAGTGGTTTTGATAAAGTGCTTGATAAATAACTGTTTTAAAAATAAATATTATTAAATAATATTAATTTAAAATTATTTATATTAATTTAAAATTAATTATATTAATTTAAAATTTAAAATTATAGATTTTCATGAATTAATATTTAAAATTAAATAATTTAATAAAAAAATTATCATTCGAAATTTAAGAACTTTTTCACAACGAATATATCCTATTTTTAAAAATTTCAATTAATATTAAATTAATTTTTTAAATAATAATTTTTATTTCTTCATTTTTAAAACATTGAATTGAATATAATTTTTATTTATTCATTTTTAAAACATAACATTGATGATTTTTTATGTTAATCTAAAATTCAAAAGATGCTACTCTGGGTTCTACAAAACAGCATGGACGAATAGCTAATAACCTTACTCCACTTGCTCTTTGTGGACCAATATTAATAAATGAACCTAAAGCCGTTGTATCTCCTCCAAAACCCATTGTCCCTATTTGAAGTTGATTTAATCTTTTAGTGAAATTTTTCTCTAAATCCGATTGATTGTCTAAGTTTCCATAAGCCATTCCTTTTAACATTAATGCTGTTGCTTCAAAATGAGTTCTTCCAATCCCAATTGATGGAATAGATGGTGTACATCCAAGAAGATTTAAATTATCTTTTAAATGATTGAATGCTACCCTAAGAATATTATTATAATCTCTTTTATGAAAAACCTTATTTGTTTTAGCTCTTATCTCTGGACCTCCACCAAGTAATAAAATATGGATTTTAATCTTATCTCCATTGTATGTATCTATTAAAAAAGGTGCTGCTTTGAGACTTTCACTATTTGAATACAATCCTTTAGATTGCTCTATTCTTTCAATATTATTACCTTTCACTGCCATTGGTCGTCCTGGTAAGTTTTTAAGTCCAATAGCAACTCCCTCTTTAATATCTTCAAAAAGTTTGTTTGGAATACTTTTAACATTATCCCCTATTTCAATTAAAATATGAGGAACTCCTGTATCATCACATAAAGGAACTTTATCTTTCCTTGCTATTTCCATGTTTTTAACCATTAATTCTAATGCCCATTTAGCATCTTCATTGGTTTCATTATGATAAGCTTTGATTAAAGCTTTGGCTCTATCTTTAGAGTATCTTGTACTTGCTTTAATAAGAGTTTTTTCAACTTTATTTATAATATCCATCAAAATCATCTTTTTTAATTATAGTGTTATAAAAAAAGTTTGTAATTAATCATTTATTTTAAATATCTTATTGTTGAAAATTTATTTTCAACTTAGGAGAATTTATTCTCTGTTTTTAAAAATTTCAAAATAATATTAAATTAATATCACTTTATAATAATCCATAATTTTAAAATTTAAAATTTTTTATTTTTAAAAAAATTGATTTTATTTTTAAAAGAATTGATTTTAATTTTAAAAAAATTGATTTTAATTTAGAAAAAATTGATTTTAATTTAAAAAAATTGATTTTAAGAAAAAGTAAAAGTAACGATTTTTACAAAAATTTAAGTCTTATACTACCATATTAGAATTCTTAAAAATTAATTTATTAGTAATCATATCATTTCATGAAGTG
Organism: Candidatus Methanovirga meridionalis; assembly: GCA_031289325.1. Classification (GTDB taxonomy): domain Archaea; phylum Methanobacteriota; class Methanobacteria; order Methanobacteriales; family Methanobacteriaceae; genus Methanovirga; species Methanovirga meridionalis. Next base: position 3,279 of record JAITPS010000051.1, on the reverse strand, counting down.
ATCATATCATATCATGATTAATAAAATAATATACTTCATGCAGGTAAAGGAATATTTTCTCTACTGACTATGATTTCAATTAAGTATGGTTTTTTAAGAGATTTAGCTTTTTTAATAGCTAAAACAAGTTTATCATAAGTAGAAACTTTTTCTCCTTCAATGCCATAAGCATTCGAAATAGCTATAAAATCAGGATTTTTTAAATCAACGGCATAAGGTTCCATATCATAGAAACATTCTTCCCATTGTCTGATTATTCCAAGCTGATTGTTGTTTAAAACAAAGAGAGTGATTGGTAAATTATGTTCTGATATTGTTGCTAAATCTTGAATGTTCATCTGAATATCACCATCACCCATAATAGCTATTACTTCTTTTTCTGGGTTAGCTATTGAAACACCAATTGCTCCAGGTAATCCATAACCCATAGGAATCAATCCTCCTGAATTAATCAATCTTCCTTTTTCACTTGGATTATGAAATAGAAGAACCCAAGTTGTATGACTTCCAGCATCATTAACTATTAAACTATTCTTATGAGCATCCAAGATGGTTTCTATAGCTTTTTGAGGTTTTAAAATATGTCCATCATTGATATACACTTTAGATTTATCAGGGATATCTTTATTTTTAAGGTTGAGGGATAACCAATTATCATTAATATTATTAAAAATATCTTCGTTTTTTATTCTACTTAAAAACTCTTTAACATCTCCATGGATCTGAATTTTTCCTTTAAGAACTGCTTTATCAATGTTAACATGAATTATTTTATTATCAAATCTTTTCATAAATTCATCCATTTCATCTAATTCTTCTTTATCTAAGTTCAATGTTCTATCATTAAGAGTAGCACCTAATGCAAGAACCAAATCAGAATCTTTAAAAGCAGTTGTAGCAGCTACACTTCCTCTAATTCCAATAATTCCAAAATTTAATAACTCTTCAGAATTTAAAATTCCATTGGCATGGTAGCTATGAACAGTTGGAATATTATATTTTTTAATTAATTTTTTAATATCATTTAGAGAGTTGGATCTTCTTACACCTTCTCCAAGTATTATTAATGGTTTTTCAGATGATTTTAATTTTCTAATAGCTAAGTCCATATTTGAATAATCATAGTTTGGAGAGTAGTTAGTTTTCTTATTAATCACATCATCAATATCTTCATCAACTAAAATATCTTTAGTCAAATTTAAATGTATTGGTCCACGAGGTTCTTTTTTAAATATTTCAATGGCTTCTTTAAGATTTAAAATAGCTGTTTTACCATTCTCGGGATTATAATTTTTAATGGTTATGGGTTTAAAAATTCCTATTAAATCAATGTCTTGGATTGTGTTTTTTCTCTTAATTAAACTATGAACATCGGCAGTGATAATAAGTAATGGGACTGAATCTTTAAAAGCTGTTGCTGCACCCATAATAAGATTTAAAGCTCCTGGTCCTGCTGTTGAAATACAGACTCCAAATTTTTGTGAAGTTCTGCTGTATGCATCACCAGCAATTGCAGCTGTTTGTTCATTTCTACATAAAATATGTTTAATTTTAGATTCACTAAGTGCCTTGTAAAAACCTGTGATCTGTTCACCAGGAACCCCAAAAATAAATTCAACATCTTCATTTTCTAATAATTTAACCATAATTTTAGCTGCATTCACTATAAAACCTCTTATTTTCAATGATAAGAAAAATTTATTAAATTTATGTTATGGTGGTTTTGATAATTATTTTTATTCAGATTAATGAAATAATTAAAATAAACCATTTAATTTTCAGATTAATGAAATTTATTAAATAATTTTTGAGTATTAAATAATTTTTGAGTCCCATAATATTTTAAATTATTTAATTTTAAATATTGATTTATAAAAATCTATAATTTTAAATTTTAAGTAATATAAACTTATTTTAATTAATATAACTAATTTTAAATTAATATATTTTAATAAGATTTATTTATAAAAAAATTATTTATTAAAAACCCTATCAAAATCAATATATAACTAAATTAATTAATTTTTTAACAATTGTTAAATAATTTTTCTAATTAAAACAGATGTGTTATTTGTATTGCCTGTTGGTAAAATCATGACCTCCTTATGAAAACCACGAGTATCTTTTTCTGTTACTGGAGAATATAAAATAGCTCTCATACCCGTGTATGTTCTGTATAAAATAGTTGTTTTTTCAGTAACAATTTCCCAAATATTTGCAAAAACTCTTTCTTTAGGTTCTGCTAATGCAGCAACCATCAAAATATCATAATCTAAATCTTTAATGGTTTTTTCATTTCCAACAATAATTTTAATATCTTCATTTAATCCCAGTTTTTCAACTACATTTCGAGATAATTCAGCGACTTCTTCTTTAATTTCAATACCAATACATTTACACTTAAAAACTTTATTAAACATTATTAATGTTAAAGGTAATGGTCCACTTCCAATGAATATAACTGTTTTATCCTTATTAAATTTAGCTAATTGGCTTTCATTTTCAATAAGTCCTATGTATCTATCATAAAAATGGAATGAATCTAAAGTAGAATTTGGATCATTTGAACTTAGTATTTTTAATGCATTTTCTCTTTCAAGACGTGCTCCAATATAGACATAAAATTTTCTAATTAAAATCAAAGCTTTATTCATTTTTTCATCATCTAAAATATGTTTAGCAGAATCAAAATCTATTTCTCTATCATGAGCAATTATTTCAATTTCATCTAAAAGTTTTATAATTTCATTAATATCTATATTATCTAATGCAGATTCAGCATGATTATCTAAATCACCATATTCAGAAAGCTTTTCAGATATTTCTTTTATTTTACTCCAATACTTGTAACAACTCATTTATTCACCAAAACAATTAATTATATAAATTAAAAATTCAATAAACTTAAAAATAAACTTTAACAAGAAAACAAACTTTAAAAAGAAAACAAACTTTAAAAAGAAAGTTGAACATAAATATTATAGTTTAAAATCAAATTTTTTACTATTTTAAAAAAAAAATTTAATTTTTATTAAAATATAGTTATTATGTGAAAATTCTTAAATTTTAAATGATGAATTTTTTTATTTTTCAACTTAGGAGAATATATTCTCCGTTTTTAAAAGTTTCGTTTTTAAAAGTTTCAATTAATATTAAATTAATTTTTTAAATATTTTTTTAATAAAAAATTTAATAATAAAAAATTTAATAATAAAAAATTTAATAATAAAAAATTTAATAATAAAAAATTTAATAATAAAAAATTTAATAATAAAAAAT
>JAITPS010000049.1 GCA_031289325.1 Candidatus Methanovirga meridionalis | reverse complement strand
TTTTTAAAAAATTTAAATTAATATTAAATTAATTTTTTAAATAACAATTTTTATCTTTTTATTTTTAAAAATAATAATTATAATTTTTTTAATTAAAAATTTAATAATTATGTTTCATTTTTAAAAAATTCATTATTGAACTTGTTCAATTAGAAAAACGAAGTTTTTCTGTACTTAAAAACATTATTTCATACACTATAAATCATTTAATTTTAAATATCATTTTATAAAAATCCATAATTTTAAATCTTAAATAATATAAACAAATATTAAATAATATAAACAAATATTAAACAATATAAATAAATCTTAAATAATATAAATAAATCTTAAATAATATAAATAAATCTTAAATAATATAAATAAATCTTAAATAATATAAATAAATCTTAAATAATATAAACAAATATTAAACAATATTTTTTAATAATATTTATTCTTAAAAAAATTATTAATTAAAAACTTTATCAAATCTACTATAATTTTAATCACAATTTTAATTTTATTGGTCGTGTGAAAAGAGTATGGATCTTTACAATTGAAAAATAAAGAAAATCAAAGATTTTCTAACTGAAATAAAAAATTTCAATAAAGAAAAACTTCGTTTTTCTAATTGAAATAAAAAATTTCAATGAAAAAAATCACAGACTTTTTATAAAAGGTAACTTAGAAAAATCGAAAATTTTTCGTTTATAGCTTTAAAAAACAGAAAATTTTTTAAAATAAATAAAACCATGAATTTTCTAACTTTAAAAACTAAAGTTTTTAAAACTAATAAATATAGTAAAAATTCAATTAGAGAGCATACAATCTAAATTTTTCCTATCTGAGAATTATATCTTTGAAAATCCTTCCCCTTTTTACATTACCTAATTTTTAGCTTAAAATAGCTATTTCTTTTAAGAAATTTAAACTTTTTTTCACATCTTCTATATTATTCATCTCTATGATGCATATATCATCAAACTTATGTTTGGATAAAATAGAGAAAACATCTTTAAAATCAATGTTGCCTTGACCTAAAGGATAGTGATAATCGAAGTCCGCATTATTATCAGAGATATGTATGTGATTTATGGTATCAAAAAATAAATTAGTTCTTTTAAGTATCGTGTTAGCATGAGCAATATCTAAAGTCATATTTATATTGTTTGTTTTTAAGAAATCATTTAGTTCCATAGGATTTTGATACAAGTGACCTTCAATGTTAGGCATATTTTCAACCGATATTTTAACTCCTAAATTTTCTCCATAATCAAAACATTCTTTTATAGAATTATTAGATAATTCAATAGATTTTTCCCTATAAAATCTTCCTAAAAAACTTATACTTCCTGGATGAAGAACAACAATAGTAGCATCAATTTTATTTGCTAAATCAATAGATTTTTTCACTTCATTTACAGAGCTTTCTCTTATACCATGGTTTAGAGAAGCTATATTTATATCCGATATTGGGCAATGAACCGTATGTTTAAAAGAATAGCTTTCAAAGAACTCAGGATACTTATCCATATTGGGATATTCATATAGAAACTCAAGATATTTAATCCTTTCATTATCAAGATAATCTAATAAATTAATTATGTCTTCTCCTTGAGAAGCCAATGTAGATACACCAATTTTCATTTAAACACCATATTATTCCATCCCATAATGTTTTCCTATTTAATATTAAACAAATAGATTTCCACTGTTGACAATAAACACTATTTGACCATCCAATACTTCGCAAAATTATCAAAGCATCTTCTTCAGTTATTACAAATTTAGAGATTGTAAATATGTTGGATCCTGACCAAAAAAGTGATAATATCAATTATATCAATTTGACAATAATTTAATTCTGTAAACTTAATTTATGGTTCCCAACAATATTAATATTATTTTTTGACTATGTATAATAAAATGATTAAAAATTTGGAATATATTCTTATCAGCTGAATTGGATATATATTTATTTTATATAATATAAATATTTTGAAATTTGTGATTGTGTCAAAAAGTGTGGAAGTTTTGAAAATTTTGGATTTTTTATATAAAGAAAACTAAAATAATAATAAAACGGTTCTATCAGATATGTTACTACTATAATAAATACGAAAACCTCTTCAAACATGATAAATAATTGATTGTGTATTTATGAAATTATAGTGACTTTTAAAAAGTATAGTGTATGAAATAATGCTTTTAAGGGGGAGTGTAAAGTTTTAACCTCCTGTGATATCCTATGAGTTTTTCTTCCAAAAACATCTGGAAAACATGTAAAAAACAGATGAAAAATTATACATAAAAAAATCAGGATATACTAGCAATTACTAAAATAATTTAAAGGTTTAACATCTACAAATTCATCATTCAACCTTAAAATAATGTTAACAGAATGATTCAAAATTCCTTTTTTAGTTTTAAACCTTTTTTTCCATTCTTTTTGTTGTGTAAGAGAAAAACATTATTCTGCTTGATTACTTGTTTTTGGCATATTATGATCAATCATGAATACAGTTAGTTTATCCCACTGCAAAGGATTTTATTATCTAAAAATTTTTTTTAAAAATTCAAGCAAATTCAAGCATTAATTCCAAATCCATACACAAATTATTCAGACGATTTAAATCCATATAAGTGTTTTTTGTTTTAAATATGTTCATTAGTTTCCCTTTCCATTTTTTTTAGTTGTTTTTCTTCTTTTTCATCCTCATATTATGGTTCTTTGAATTTATCATGTATGATGTCATATAAGTGTTTTATACATTTTTGATGGCTTATGAATCCTAAATTATTTATTACTTTATCATATTCTGTTGCATGATCTGTTGTTATTCCAAATCACTTATTTTCTGGTATATTCTCCTCTAAGAAAGTTTGTATTTTTTTTTTGATCTTTATTATCATAATATTTTAATTGTTAAAAACATGTTAAAAATCACATCAACAATTAAACACTATTAACTTTATTTTTACCATTTTTTTAGGTGTTGTTCATCAAAAACATAATATCCCGATGGTTATCCTATATCCATTTTATAGTAATATCTATCTTTTATTGGTTGTATGATTTAATTTAGTGTTTGGTGTGAAATCTTAATTGAATCCTCTTTAAAATACTTTTAGACATTCTTCTTAAAGATTTTCTATCAGTACTAAACCTTTTTAAGAATGCTTTCTTTCATCAGATTAGTTTACTTTAGCATACGATTCAATAATGCTTTTTAGATTTGTATTAAACCATTTCTTACATTCTTTACAGTAATATGTTCGTATGACTATAGATACTTTTCCAAAAATCTTATCAATGAATGTTCTTTTGTAAAATTTCTTTTTATTAATTTTACTTGGTGCCATCGCAACATTGACAAAAAGGTCTTTTACTATACTCATAGTATTCTCCACTTTCGCTAACTGTTTTAAATATATTATATTCCGATAAAAATAGTTTTCGAGTGTTTAAACTTTTCATACGATTTTATTAGTTTGATTATTCATGTATTCATCTTAACAAGGTATGTTTTTTATGTATGGTTTCTTTAATTATATTAAGCGATTGATTTTCGCAATATACTGATTTTGATTTTCAATGGTTAATTTATATAAAAAGTAATATACTTATAATATTAATAGTCATTAAAGTAATGCTGAGAACATAATGGTTAAAACTTTACAATCCAGACTATTGTTTGTATTAATGGTGTTCAACCAAGTATATGCTATGTGGATAAGCATGAGATTTTCTTATTTTTACTATTTCTTTTAAACTAAATCCAATATCGACCATACTGTTATTAAATGTAGTTATATTTATATCTTCTCTTAGGGATTGAATAACATAAACATTGCCTTTAGTTAAATATTCATTTATATTTGAATATAGTAAAGATTTATTTTCAAAATAAGAACTATTCTCATAATAGAAAAATGTTTCATTCTTTTTTTTATCTTTGAAATAAATAGGTCTAAAGAATGCAGATCCACTACCTCCCAAATAGATTATACTGTCGTTATCATTTATTTGATTTGCAACATTTTTAAAGTCATAATACGCATTTTTTTCACCAGACTCAAAGGTCGCGAAATTAATACAACTTATACTGGCATTTAATAAGAGAATAGTTAAACCTATAGTAAAAATTATTTTATTTTTAGAATAAAAGTTGCTCAGCAATACAGAAAAGGATAACCATAAACAACCTAACATAGGAAAAACATACTTCACATAAATCATCGGTTTAATTGAAACTGTGAATAAATATGCAAAACAGATTGTAGCTATTAAAATTAAGACGCCACCGTATACAAGAAACTGTTTTGAGTGTTCATGTTTTGAGTGTTCATCCTCCTTATATGATCTATATGTATGTAGTATGTATAATGATATAAATAATATAAATAATAATATTCCTAACCCTAATCCTGTCTGATCAAACTGATAATTATCTGCTTCTATATAATGAATGGGTGTGGAAAATATAAATTTAATCACTTCAATAAGATAATCAAATGAAGGGATAGCCCATTGATCAGAAGTAAAATATTCACTATTAGTAATAAAGATGTACACCCAAGGAACATATGCTAATACTGAGACTATTAATGAAATTATCCATTTTTTTAATAAGCTTCTATTTTTAAAAAGAATATGAGCTAACAAGAATAAATAAATAAAACCTGTAGCTATTAAACCATAATAATGGGTGTAGGAAGATAATAAGCTAAAAATAGTAAAAATAATCCAATTTTTCTTATTATTATCTTTAATAATATTGTAGCTATAGTAAAAGCTTATTGTTAGAAAAAACATCACCCACGAATACATTCTAATCTCAACAGCGAAATGCATCATATTTGGCATTGTAACAATACAAAGTGCAAAAATACCACAAACTAACCAACCTAAATTCTTTTTTAAGCATACGAAACTAAAACATAATAGTAAAAACATTGGGATAGCCGAAGTCAGTTTGCCAACAAGGATAGTGAATTCCTCAGAAGAATTAAACATGTTGAAAAATTGACAGATGTATTTTAAGATAATATAATATAGTGGTGGGTGAACATCAACTGCAGTGTTAATAATCATATTTTTAAATGATTCTGAAATTGAAATAATACTATATGCATCATCCCACCATATAGCTTGATTCAAACCTAACAATAACATTATTATTAATAGAATTATAGATAATCCAAATAAACAAAATCCAATGACTTCATCAAATCTAAATTTTTCTTTTAACATGCAAATTTTCTTTTTTCCTTTTTTAACAGAATATAATCTATTGTGATGTAAAAACATCATGTCCTATCATGAAAAAATTGATTATCCACCATATTATATCCCAAAATTAACTAATTTTCTTTTATATAAATAATGTCTCCATCTTTAAGTTTTTCAAGAGTTTTGAAATCAATTTTCATCTTTCCAATAATGTTTGTTCCATCGAATGGTTCTGCTGTTGGACCATATTCACTACTATCTTCAAATCTTACACCAATTAAGCCAATATTTTTCCTTGACATGTTAGTTATTCCAAGTGTACCTGAAGAAACCTTATGTTTTGGAATATTTTCAGGTATTAATCCTTTTGCTTCTTTAGAGTCACCTTCAAAAATTAGTATTTTCATATTTGCGACTGCAAAATGAATTTTTAACTCACCAATTGGTTTTTCAACAAGATTTGTAACTTTTTTAAAGTACCATGATGAACGAGGAGCATCTTCATCATAAATATCCACTAAAACTAAATTATCTTTAATAATTCCAGTAGTTTTAACTTTCTTCTCTTTTAAAATATCAATAGTGTTTATTGGGTGCTGACTAACTATAAGAGCATCATCATCAAGAATACCCTCTCTAATTTGTTCAATACTTTGAATATCTAAAAATTCTTTTGCCTCTTTTTGAGTCATAGTCATAGTCATTATTCTTTCAGGATCGGTTTTAACAGTGATGAAATCACCAATGTTTGCAATATCTATCAACTCCATACCATTTTCAACAAATCCTATATGGGTATGTGCTGGAGATTGAACTCTATCCTCACGATATATGTAAACATTACCCACTCCTTTACCTGTGTTTCTTAAAGTTACAGACCCTCTTTTCCTCATTGTAGAATATTCCACCTCTTTATCAAGACCTTTCATCCTATAAAAACCAAGAAAAGAGTTTGATTCATAGTCTACCTTAATCATATTATTTTCAATTAATGAGAATAAATGTTCAACAGATTGAGGAGAGTTCTGATCTGGTTTGATTAGGATGTGAGTGAATATCTGATTTCCTTCTTTTAGAATTGTGTTTAAATCTGATATAGAAGCTGAATCTGTAACACTTTTTCTTTCAACGACTCCTTCAATTTCAATTATATGATCTTCACTTGTTAAATTATTTAAAGTTCTTTTTCCACCACTAACTTTAGCAAATATGCCTTGATTAATTTCAGGAGTACTGTAAACACCTGTACTATCTTCCTTGAAAATGATTAAATGGGTTGATTCATTACTAAATCCAGATAAACTTAAAATAACATCTCCTTGCTTATATTTAAATTCTTCTGCAGATGGAGTTAAATCTGTTGTTATGGGACCTGCAGCTATTTCATTTGAGGTTGTCCATCTTATTTTTTTATTTTTAAATTCTGGATAGTTATCTCTCCATAGTTTCGTCAAAACATTATCATCTGAAAATAGTTCAATGATAATATTTCCCTTAGGAGTTTTTATTTTGTATTTATTAATATTCTCTTCAACCTCTTTTCTTCCTTTAATAAGAGAAATTATGCTTTTAGGATTGTATATTGCATTAGTTTTCTCAATAGCATCTTTAATTGTGGAATTTTCTGGTAGATCAATCTCTTCACCATTAACTTTTACTAACATTTACTCTCCTCATATAAATTGAATAATGGTTTTATACTCATTCTTATTAATTTTTAATTAATATTTTAGTTTAAAAATCATTTCTTAACTTTAATTAGCTTAAGAATTTCATTTCTTAACTTTAAAAATGAAATTTTCTAAAAAAACATCAATTATATCAACTTAAGAAAATTAAATTTTTAAAAGATTTATTAGGTTTTAAAAGATTTATTAAGTATTTATTAAGTATTTATTTAAATTTTAATTTATATTGATTTTTGAAAAATTTGTCTATTGAAATAAATAATATTATTACTTTAAATCTAATTTAAACATAGTGATTTTGATAAAATTCTTAATAAATAACTTTTTTTAAAATTATTTATATTATTTAAAAATTATTTATATTAATTTAAAACTATTTATATTATTTAAAAATTATTTATATTAATTTAAAACTATTTATATTATTTAAAAATTATTTATATTAACTAAAAATTATTTATATTATTTAAAAATTATTTATATTAATTTAAATCTATTTATATTATTTAAAAATTATTTATGTTGATTAAAAATTATTTATATTATTTAAAAATTATTTATATTAATTTAAAACTATTTATATTAATTAAAAAATATTTATATTAATTAAATTATATCAATATTATTTAAAATTTAAAATTATGGATTTTTATGATGTAATATTTGAAATTAAATAATTTAATAAAAATATAAAGTTAATAATATAAAGTTAATAATATAAAGTTAATAATATAAAGTTAATTAATAATCTATTTAATGATAAGATATTATTTTAAATTTAAAACAGGGTTTTTCTCTTGATTAAAAACCACCTTCTCTTCACCATTATAATTTAAATATAGTTTCTTATCTGAAATCACATCACCTACAACATGACTAACAAGTGAAAATTCATTTAATAAGCCAATAATTTTATCTGTATTTTCTTCTGGAGCTGTTAAAACAAATCCTGAACCTGGATAAACTCTTAACCAATCTTCCCAACTTACATTATCATTTTTTGGAATTTTTTCTAAGTGAACTCTTGCTCCACAGTTTGAAGATTCAAGTAACATTTCTAAAGTTCCAAGAATTCCTGGATTACTAATATCCTTACCAGCACTTACTAAATCCAATTCAGCTATTGTTTTCATAACTTTTAATTGACCTTGAACAATTGCATCATCTTTGTTTAATGTAGTGTCCCAATTTAAAGGAGATTTAGGATACGGTCTTCCATCTAAATCAATAGCTACAATGACTTTATCATTAACTTTAGCATCAAAACTTGTTATTATATGCTTTTTATCAACAATACCAACTATAGAAACATCCAATACATTATATTCAGCATCTGGATGAAAATGACCACCAACCATAGGAACATTAAATTTATGGCAACCATCAATCACTCCTTTAATAATTTCATCTCCCACATTTTTATCCTTAACTGAAAGTATATTAACCATTGCTATTGGTTCTCCTCCCATAGCCACAATATCATTCACATTAACTAATATTGAACAATAACCAGCCCAATAAGGATCAATATCAATTAATTTACCCCAAATTCCATCGGCAGCTAAAAGAATAGCTTTATCATCATTTACATCAATAGCTGATGAATCATCTCCAAAACCAATGAGTGTTTTTTCATTTATATTGTATACCTCTTTTAAAGAATTCGTTATCTTTACAATTGAATTCTTTCTTAAAACACCTTCAAAATTTTGTATTGTATTTACAAGAGCATCAAAATCCAAATTCACACCAAATCCTATACAATTAATATTATATTTTTCAATTATAAATAAGTAATATATCATGAAATTATTATTAAATAATGTTCTTATTAAATAATGTCCTTATTAAATAACACTAATTATTAAAGTCTTTTAAAAATCATGAAGTCTCTTTAAAAAATGAGTTATTTAACAATAATATATTTTTTTTAAAAATAAATATTATTAAAAAATATTAATTTAATTAAAAAATATTAATTTAATTAAAAAATATTAATTTAATTAAAAAATATTAATTTAAAATTATTTATATTTATCAAATTATATTTATATTATTTAAAATTTAAAATTATAAATTTTTATAAATTGATATTTAAAATTAAACAATTCAATAAAAAAATAATTCAACAAAAAAACAATTCAACAAAAAAACAATTCAACAAAAAAACAATTCAACAAAAAAACAATTCAACAAAAAAACAATTCAACAAAAAAACAATTCAACAAAAAAACAATTCAATAAAAAAATAATTCAATAAAAAAACAATTCAATAAAAAAACAATTCAATAAAAAATTATCATTTTAAAATTTAAGAACTTTTCAATGATGACTATAATTATATTAATATTCCTATTTTATAATTTAAACTATTTAAATTTTTATGATTAAAAAGTATACTGTTATTAAAAAGTATACCATTTAATTGTATAAGTATTTAATGTTATTATATTTATTATTTTTTTAAACAAAACTTATTTATAATTTTTTTAGGTACCATAAAAAGAGGATGAATTTTTGCAAATGAAAAATTATACTAAATAATTATTTTACTATATATTATATGTTAGGTTTTATAATGGATTTGGTTTTAAAGAATTGTAAGTTACTTGGTGAAACATCACAATATTTTATTGGGATTGAAAATGGAAAGATAAAATCCATATCAAAAAGTCCTATTAAAGGAGAGGATATTGTTGATATTGATAATAATATTTTATCTTCTGGATTCATTGATTCTCATGTGCATTTTAGAGATCCTGGATTTCATGAAAGGGAAACTTTTAAAACTGGGTCAATGGCTGCAGCAAATGGAGGTTTTACTACTGTATGTGATATGCCAAATACTAAACCAAATACAAACACTTATAAGAATTTTAAAGATAAAATAAAAATTGGTGAAAGTAAGAGTGTGATTGATTTCGGACTTCATAGTGGAATTAATGATTTAGATGAAATAAGAAAAATAGCTAAACTTAAACCAATTTCATTTAAAATGTTCATGGATTTATATTCCAATCAAGAAATAGAAGAAAATTTTAAAATTGTATCCTTATTAAATAAAGAAATAAATGATCGTTGTAAGTTAAGTTTACATTGCGAAAATAAGAAAATAATCAATGAAAACACTGCATTTTTTAGAGATAAAGAAGTTTCAGCTATTGATTATAGTTATATTAGAGGTAGTAATTGCGAAATTACATCGATCAATCAAGGATTAATGTTAAGTGAAAAATATGATGTTCCTATTCATATTTGTCATTTAAGTACAAATAATGGATTAAAATCTGTTTTAAACTTTAAAAGAATGGATTTAGTAAGTACTGAAATAAGTCCCCATCATTTACTATTTACAAATGAAGCATTTAATAAATTTGGAACAATAGCTAAAACAAACCCTCCACTTAGACCAATCCATGAAAATTTAGATATTAATCAATTGAAAGATATTGATATACTTGGAAGTGACCATGCTCCACATACCTTAGATGATAAAAATAAAGGAGTTTTAAACTCATTACCAGGAATTCCAGGTTTAGAAACAAGTGTTCCTCTTTTACTTACTCAAGTAAATAAGGGTAATGTTGACTTAAAAACTGTTATTGATAGATTTTCTAACAATGTAGCTAAAACTTTTAATCTTAAAGGCAAAGGAAAAATAGCTATTGGGTATGATGCTGATTTCACAGTCTTGGACATTAAAAAAGAAGGTGAAATAAATCTTGATGATTTTTATACCAAAGCAAAGTACAGTCCATTTGATGGTATGAAGTATAAAGGAATAGCTATTAAGACTATAGTTCGAGGAGAACTTGTTATGGATAATGGAGAAGTTTATAATACCAAAGGGAAGTACATTAATCATTAACTTCATTTGAATTTTATGAGATTTTCAAAGTTATCGTATATTGCATTTAGACCACACATACTTGGTATGTAGTTAGCTGCTTTTGCAGAATTCACACCAATATTTTTATATCCCATCTCTTCAATTGGAGCTACAACCATACAAGTGTCAAGAACTATATGTCCTCCACTACTTTCTATGATTTTTGTATAACCCATTCTATCAGCAGATGCTTTAATATTAATGGATGTACAAACCCATAAATGATTTTTAATTGTTTTTCCTTTAATAAACATTGCTATTTCTTTAATTTCTTCTAAAGAAGCATGAGGACATCCTAAACATACTAAATCAGCATCTTCATTTGTGGTTGATAGCTTTTCTTTTGCATTTAAAATATCTTCCTTACCTATTGATATCCTCTCAAGAGATTTAAAATCCTCATAGTTTTTAGCAAACTCATATTCTGGAGTTTCATTTTCAATATGATACAATGCAACTGCACCAGATGAAGCTAAAGCAGCTCCAAGAGACTTTAATTCATTATTTGTAGATTTATTTTTTAGTTTGAAGTAAGGAACACCATCACCTACCTCCCTACCAACTATGTATCCTAATGTTCCATAATCAAGGCATCCTATTTCAATGTCTAAATCAAAAATAGTTGTTGCAACTCTATTTTCATTTTCATGATACCCATACATAGCAGTTTTTCCACAAATAGCTGATGCTAAAGCTGCTGGACCACCTTCTCTATTTGATTTACCACCAATTACAGAATTTAAATATGCGACTGCAGAGGATTCAGACCATGAAACATGATCCCCTAAACGAGGAATGTTACCTATTAAATAAGGAGTGCATGTACAGGTTTCACTTACTCCAAGTTTTCCATAGGCTTCTACAATTCTTTTCTGTTTTTTACTGAATTCTTTTGGAAAACCAAGTGATTTCCAATTGTCTAAATCTATACCTGCAGGATTTAGAGTTGAAGGAATATTTACAAGATTAATTTCATTTTTAGATAGTTCTTCTAAATATTCCAAACCTGCTTCCCCAATAGTTTTATATGATACTCCAGAAATTTGAGCAGAACTTATATCTAAAAGAGAAGGTGCTTCATAAATATCTCCTAATGCAACTAATATCTCCATGCTTTTAGAGATAGTTGTCCCATATTCTCCTTGATACATTTTTTCTTCTTCTTTATTTAGGTACATTAAAATCACTTAGTTTTATATAATTAATGTTTATTTTTTTTATTATCGTCTGTAAAGTAATATTTTTAAGTATAATAGTTTTGATAAAGTTCTTAATGAATAACTTTTTAAAATTAATGAATAACTTTTTAAAATAATGAATAACATTTTAAAATTAATGAAAAACTTTTTAAAAATAATGAATAACTTTTTAAAAATAATGAATAACTTTTTTAAATTAATGAATAACTTTTTTAAATTAATGAATAACTTTTTTAAATTAATGAATAACTTTTTTAAATTAATGAATAACTTTTTTAAATTAATGAATAACTTTTTAAAATTAATGAATAACTTTTTAAAATTAATGAATAACTTTTTAAAATTAATGAATAACTTTTTAAAATTAATGAATAACTTTTTTAAAAATAAATATTATTAAAAGATATTAATTTAAAATTAGTTATATTATTTAATATTTAAAATTATAGATTTTTATGAAATAATATTTAAAATTATAGATTTTTATGAAATAATATTTAAAATTATAGATTTTTATGAAATAATATTTTAAATTATAGATTTTTATGAAATAATATTTAAAATTATAAATTCTTATAAATTAATATTTAAAATTACAAATTCTTATAAATTAATATTTAAAATTATAAATTTTTATAAAATAATATTTAAAATTATAAATTCTTATAAAATAATATTTAAAATTACAAATTCTTATAAAATAATACTTAAAATTACAAATTCTTATAAAATAATACTTAAAATTACAAATTCTTATAAAATAATATTTAAAATTACAAATTCTTATAAAATAATATTTAAAATTACAAATTCTTATAAAATAATACTTAAAATTACAAATTCTTATAAAATAATATTTAAAATTACAAATTTTTATAAAATAATACTTAAAATTATAAAATCTTATAAAATAATACTTAAAATTATAAATTCTTATAAATTAATATTTAAAATTATAAATTCTTATAAATTAATATTTAAAATTATAGATTTTTATAAATTAATACTTAAAATTATAAATTCTTGTAAATTAATACTTAAAATTATAAATTTTTATAAAATAATATTTAAAATTAAATAATTTAATAAAAAAAAAATAATTAATAAAATTTAATTATTATGATAATAGCTCTTTACCCTTATAAACAATATGTTTCTGCTTAATCGGTGAACCATCACGTTTAAGTATAGTATCACTATTCTCAATATCAAATTGATTACTATACATATAATCAACACTATGGAAACTACCAAAACTAACTTTTATATTCTGATGATAATTAGGATTAGATTCATTCCAACCAACAGACTCATCTAAATGACCATAAGACTCAAACACAATCAATTCAGTATCATCAGGAATACTTAAAGAACCCTGACCATTAGTAATAATTAAAGTATCTAATTGACCACCACTAACATGCCTACTTAACCAACCAGTTTCAAAGAAATCATCAAAATCATAATAAGTACCATTATACTGAGTACCATTAACAACAGGATTCTCCAGTGGAGTATAATCATCCTTAGAAAAGAAATGCACCTTAATAGTACCATTAACAGTAGTGTTACTTGATACAGTTATATCTTTAGGAGGGATGATTGTGTTAATAGGATTATACACATTATTACTTGAACTCCCAGTATTATTCCCGTTGTTAACCAATGCCCCAACACCAACGACAATAAAAATAGCGAGTAAAATAACTCCAACAACCCCTAAAGCCAACTTACCAATACTCCACTCTTTCGATTCAACATAAATCAACTCATTATTCTCATTCACATGCTTACTAATCTTATCAGACTTAAAAATATCTAAAAAACTCATAAATACTAATCCTCCTATAAAAAAAATTATTATTCAAATTCAAAATTTAAAAACTTTTCCATAATGACTATAATTAAATTTTTAAATTTATATTATTTTAAATTATAGTTGTTTTAATAATTATAGTTGTTTTAATAATTATAGTTGTTTTAATAATTATAGTTGTTTTAATAATTATAGTTGTTTTAATAATTATAGTTGTTTTAATA
>JAITPS010000046.1 GCA_031289325.1 Candidatus Methanovirga meridionalis | reverse complement strand
AATGATTTTAATTTTAAAAATGATTTTAATTTTAAAAATGATTTTAATTTTAAAAATGATTTTAATTTTAAAAATGATTTTAATTTTAAAAATGATTTTAATTTTAAAAATGATTTTAGGAAAATTAAGAGTGATTATTTTAGGAAAATTAGGAATGATTATTTTAGGAAAATTAAGAGTAATGATTTTTAATACAAATATTATTTAAATATTTTATCATAATTTATTTTTTCTTTAATCTCATCAATAGATATTTTAGCTTTTATTTTGTTAAATTCTTTATACATGTTTAAAATGTCTCTATCAAGAAGTTCACGAGCTATTGGATGATCTAAAACAACGGATTGAGAAACATCAATAATAACTGGATATTCGTTATAATTAAGAATATTAAAATTTGAAAGATCGCCATGTATTAATTTAGCATCATGAATGAACTTTTTAAGTTCAAAAAGAACTTTATCTGCAAAATCATCTGAATTTTCTGGTTTCTGATTTCTTACAGGTTGAGCTGGATTTCCATCACTATCTCCAATAAATTCTAAAAGAAGAATATTATTCTCAGTTGTTATTGGATTTGGAACAGAAACTTTAGCTTTATAAGCACGATTAAGATTTCTAAACTCTTTATTAACCCAAGCATTAACCAGTTGTCTTTTATTATGCGTCCTAATATTAAAACGAGGATCTCCTTGTATATAGTATTGCATCTTTTTAAAGTCCGATGTGACTATTCTATATATTTTAACTGCAACAAATGTTGAATCATCTTTGATACCTTTTAAAACATTAGCTTCTTTACCTGTACTAATTGCTCCATTTAAAACATCTAAATATGATTGTTTAGATAGTTTATAAAGAGTTTCTAATGTTTGTTTATCAAATATTTCACTACCTACTTTTAGTTCATCACTATCTTTAATTCTTTTTGCAGACTCTATTTTTTCTAATTTAAAATCCGCCTTATCTATTTTAGAATCCATAAAACTTTCATAATTATCTTTGAATTATAATTATATATTTATTGTTACAATCTATATTGTTACAATCTATTTTTATTGTTACAATCTATTTTAACATCATAATTTCATGTAAAATGCTATTTTCTCATTCCCATCAAATCCTATACTTTCATAGAATTTATGTGCATCCCTTCTATGATTACCACTTTGTAAGGAAATATATTGACAATTTTGCTTTTTCCCATATTCAATAGCTTTCTCCATTATTGCTTTTCCTAAACCTAATCCCCTATATTCTTTATCAACTATTACATTTTCAATTATACCAAATGGTCTTCCACTCCCAGTTAAATTTGGAATTATAGCTATAAAAACCGAAGCTATTAGTTTATCGTCGTCAATAGCTACAAAATACTTTATATTTTCTTTTTTAGCTGTATTCCACACTTTTTTAGCTTCATTCAATGTTGCAGATTCTTCCTCTGGAATTAATTGTTTGTATAATTTTAGAATTCCAGGTAAATGTTCTTCTTTTCCAATTAAAACCTTCATGAAATCCCTTTAATTAGTTTATTATATTTAAAAATAGAGAGTATCAAAATTAAAAGTATCAAAAGTTTGGAGATTTAAATGCATTATTTATTTAAAACATTTGATTATACAAATTTCATATATTAAAAATACATGGAATATTTTCACATTTTTAAGAATCCTTTCCTCTCAAGCCAACCTGCCTCTGTTTTAGTATATCTCCAAATAACATCCGATTTTTCATCACTTTGAAAATCCCATGGTTTAACTAAAACTACATCACCTTCTCTAATCCAAATTCTTTTTTTCATTTTTCCAGGAATCCTGCCCATTCTTATTTTCCCATCAGCACATCTAACTTTCAGTTTTCCATGCCCCATAATTTGTTCAATAAGTCCAAGTATTTCTCCTTTTCTTGGAGTTCTCACCCTTTTAAATTCTGGTGCTCCTCCACTTTTATTTCCTCTATTTTTATTCAAGAACTCTCCTCCATAACAATATTAACTAATAAAAATCAATAGTTTTTGATTTATAATTTTAATAATGGTTTCATAAGTAATGGTTTCATATTAATAATATTATATAACATTAAAATATATAGTTTAAACTATAATATAATGTATATATTTAAAGTAGTATTTAATATTATATTATATTAATTTATTTCAATTATTAATATTATTAATTTATTTCAATTAATAGTCATTATGGAAAAGTTCTTAAATTTTGAATAATAAATTTTTTTTATTAAATTATTTAATTTCAAATATCAGTTTATAAAAATCCATAATTTTAATCAATAAAAATAAATTTTAAATAATAAAAATAAAATTCAAATAATAAAAATAAATTTTAATCAATATAAATAAATTTTAAATAATAAAAATAAATTTTAAATAATATGGATAATTTTAAATTAATAAAAATAAATTTTAAATAATATAAATAATTTTAAATTAATAAAAATAAAATTTGAATATATATAATCATGCGATTCATTATCAAAAGAAAGAAAAAAAGTTAAAATCCTATTAAATAATTGAACATTGTGAACAGAAATTTTAGAAGTTACATTAACAGCTTACACAGTTTCACAGATGGAAACCAAATAAATAATTAAAAATATTGAAAATGTCTTAAGTAGTCCTTTAAATTTCATTTAGACAGCCAATCTAAAATATTATGCTCTCTCCTAAGAGCAAAACTCATTTTTTTACTGAAAATTGATTTATTTCTATACATCCATGCACCTATATTTCTTAATTTAATCTATTACAGATGCTAAATTGAAGTTTTAAGCATGTAATAAGTGCCTAACAATTAATTTGATGCTTCTTACATGATTAAAAAAATAAAAAAATATATTCTAAAAAAATTACAAAATAGCTAAATTGTTATACAAAATAGCTAAATTGTTATACAAATTAGCTAAATTGTTACCTCAATATAACTTAAAAATTACTTGAAAATGGATATTCCTTACCAGGTATGAATATAGGTAACTTTGTAGGGATTTCTACAGAAATAAAACCACCTATATTATAAATAAGTACAGTGTTGAGAAATATAGTTGTATCAGGTAATTTTATACTTTTTGGGGTTCCATTGACCAGATCAATAGTTGCCGTGAAATCAGGTACAGTAACATTAGTTGAATTTTCCTTTATAGAAAGACTATCAACATTAAAAGATTCATTAACTAAATAATTAGTTATTAAATCAAGAAGTTGATCATTATAATCATTAGGTATAGGAAAACTTGTGCCCTTTACAGTAACATTAAACAATCCAGTTCCATTAGCATCAATCTCTAATCCAGATAAAGTCAAAGGAATAGAAATATTCCAAAAGGGTATAGTTACATTCCAATATGGTGTAGTTATATTAGCATCATAATTTATAATTGGTCTTTGTATATGTTTTACTTGAGTAGTAACAGCATTTATTGCTCCAATACCACTAATAGCTAAAATAAAAATTAATACTAAACTAAAAATTTTCATTTTCATATATTTATCACCTTTTAAAAAAAATTTAATTAATTAAATAAGTTTAACCACATTATTCAGGTGGAAAAATTTGTTATTTGCTGTACGAAACTCCACAATAACAAATGTATAAATAAATTTTAAATAATATAAATAATTTTTAAATAATATAAATAATTTTTAATAAATATAAATAATTTTTAATAAATATAAATAAATTTTAATAAATATAAATAAATTTTAAATAATATAAATAAATTTTAAATAATATAAATAATTTTTAAATAATATAAATAAATTTTAATAAATATAAATAATTTTAAATTAATATTTTTTAATAATATCTATTTTTAAAAAAGTTATTTATTAAGAATTTTATCAAAACTACTATAACATTAGATTTTATAAAATTTAATTAAATATTTACAATCAAAATGATTTTTATTTCTTTAAATTAAATTTAAAAGATTAATATTAATACTTGAAAAAATAATTTGTAAAAAATTTTTTGTAATAATTAAATACATTAATTATGCAGAACACTTTTATACTAACTATACTAAATTTTAATATATATACATTTTAATATATAATATTTGATATATATACATTTTATATGTATGTGTTTTAGTGATATATGTATTTTAGTGTTCTGTAAAATTATTTTATTTTGTTTTAAAAAATTTTCTATTTTTTAAAGTTAAAAAATTTATAATTTTCTTCATTTTAAAAAATTTTATACGAAAATGAATTTTATATAAAGCAAATAAATATGATTAAAACAAATAAAGATGATGATGATAGTACGAGAATTTCGAAGAATGGATTTATTTAGAGTTCATGAGATTGAAAAAGAAACATTTACTAATCCTTATGAAAAAAACATAATACAATGGTTATATGATATTGGAGCAGGTTTTTTAGTTGCTGAAGAGAAAAATTTAATATTGGGTTATACAATATTTTCTCTAAAAAAAGAAAATCATGGACATATAATATCAATAGCTGTTGATAAAGAATTTAGAAATCAAAATATTGGGTCTACTCTTCTTAAAACAGCAATTAATGTATTAAAAAAAAATGATGCTAAAATTATTTGCTTGGAAGTTGAATCCTCAAAACAAATTGCAGTAAATTTCTATAATAAATTTGGTTTTAAAAAGAATGAAGTTTTAGAAAACTATTATGGGGATGGATCCGATGGAATATCTATGTATTTAAAATTATAGTGATTATTTATGGTGTTAATTTGAAGTTACCTGAATTACTTGCATACAGCTCAATAAAAAATCTTGAAATAGCTATTTATGCTGGAGCAAGTTCTATTTGTTTACCTGGAGAAATATATTATGAAGAGAATTTAAATTTTGAGGAGATTGAAAAAGCTGTTAAAATAGCTCATCTTTATAATGTAAATATTTATTTAAGTTTTAACGCCTTAATAAAAGAGGATGAATTTATTGATGTTCTAAAGTATATTATTGCTCTTTATAAAATTGGTGTGAATGGAATAATAGTTCAGGATTTAGGGTTGATTAAAGTTATTAAGGATATCTTATCTAAACTTAGTATTCATGGTTCTGCCCAATTAAATATAGTTAATAGCTTAGGCTTAACTTGGGCTAAAGATATCAAGATTAAAAGAATTGGTTTATCTCCACAATTAAATTATGAAGAATTAAAATATCTTAGTCAATTTGCTCATTCAATGAATCTTGAAAGTGAAATACTGATCCATGGAGAATTATGCTCTTCCTATTCCGGATTATGTTCCCTTAATAGATGTGAAAATTCTTTAATCTGTAATAAAAAATATAAAATAGGTAAAGAGGATTTTTATTTACTATCAAGAAAAGATATTTCTTTATATTCTAAATTAGATGAACTATTAAAGCTATATATAGATTGCTTTAGAGTTGAAGGTAATGTTGAAGATAAGAATTATATTGTAACAGTTATAAATAGCTATAGAATGGCATTGAATAAAAGAAAGTTTAAAAGCAATATTGAGGAGAAAGACTTAAAAGCTATTGAAAATTTAAGTATAGTTTCTAATAGAGGAGAATCTGCAGATCATGCTTTTGATAAAAATTTAATTGATGAAAAAAAGATAAATAATCATGGTCTCTACATTGGTAAGATAGAAAATGTTGATTTTAATAGTTTTACCATTAATTTAAAACCTAAATTATTAAGTTCAATTGAATTGGGTGATGTTTTAGCTATTAAATCTAAGGACGAATATTTTAATTTGGAACTTTTAACTAAACCAGTTTTAAAAGACGATTCATTGATTATAAAAAAATCTAATAAAGATAAGGGATTTAAAATATCTAAGGGATATGAAGTTTATCTTAGGAAAAGTAAAGCTATATCAGAGTTTAGTAATGATTTGATTAATAATGAAAAACTTTGGAAAATAAAGAAATCAAAAATAGCTATTAACTATTATATGGATAAAAATAATCATCCTATCTTAAAAGGTTTTATTAATTTAGTAAATGGGAAAAAATTATTAATAAATAAAAAAGGAGATGAATCTTTACAATTAGCTCAAAATAAGCCATTAACTATTGAAAATCTTAGGGCTAATTTCTTAAAAATTGGTAAATTACCTTTTATAATAACGGATATTAAATTTAAATACAATGAAAATCTTTTTGCACCTATAAGTCAAATTAATAAACTTAGGAGAGAATTTTTCAGTGAACTTTCAGATTTGATTATTAATAGCTATTTACCCATTGATAAAAATCAAGTAGATAAAGAATTTAAAACATTTTACTTAAGATATAACAATCAAAGTTTAAAAAAGGATAAAATTAAAGATCATAATTTATCAATTTATATTAATGATTTAGATATTCTTAAATTTATAACCACGACGGGTTTTAATTTTAAAAGAGTTTATTTAGAAATTCCTCATGAAGGTGATGATTTTAATAAAAAAAATAAAATCAATATTAATTATATGGTGAATTTCATGAAAACAGCAATAGCTATTTCAAAAAATGGAAGCTATGAACTTATTTGGAAATGGGATGATATAATCCATGAAGAGATTAAAGATGGATTTATTAAAGCTTATGGGATTTTAAATAAATTAAATATTAAACTTAATGTAATGGCTGGATTTTTAGGTTTAGACATTTATTTAAAGGATAAATATAATATAAATGTTTTAGGATCAAAAAATTTAAATATCTACAACTCAATGAGTTTTTTAAATTTGAAAAATTATTCATTATTAACTTTATCCTTAGAACTTTCAAAAAAAGATTTAATCAATTTTATAAGTAAATATAATATTTTATCAGAATATGAAAAACTACCAGAACATGAAGTAATTGTTGGTGGAATTAGTGAAATTTTAAGAACTAAAGTTCCTATTACAAATACGAAAACAAACAATGAAATATTTTTAGATGATTTAAATAATAATTTGTATCCTATTAAAAAAGATATTACAGGTAAGTTTACTATTCTTTTAAATAGTACGAATATTTTATTATTCGATGATATTCAATTTTTAAAATCAAATTCAATTAATAATTTTGCAATAGATTGCAGATGGCAAACAAAAGAATATATTAAAACAATACATAAATCATTTAAAATAGCTATTAACAAGAAACATTGAAATGGGGGATTATATTTAAATTAAGTAAGTTATGAGCAAACGTTAAATCATTAAGTTAAAATATCATTATTAAAATGTTCTGCAATTCTATTGAAAATTCTATGAGATAACTCTTTTTTTGATATAAAACCTATATTATCATGACTTTTATCGTTAACTAAAATAACATAACTTTTATCCAAATCAAGTTCAGAAATTTTTCCAAGATCATTAACAACAACTAAATCTGATTTTGAATGAGTGATTTGTTTTTTTCCTTTATTGATTAATTCTTCATCTAAAAGATCATATTCTGCTTTAAAACCAATTAGGTAAATGTTAGAGGATATGTCTTTAACTTTTTCAATGATTTTCTCTGCAGATTTAAACTCAATAAATATATCATTTGTTGAAGAAATCTTTTTTTCAGTTGGTATAGGTATAAAATCAGAAACCGCAGCAGCTGAAATAAAAACATTATTATTTTTTAAATGTTTTTTAATTTCATCACTCATTTGCTTACTGTTACCTACATTGATAATATTAATCGTCTTAGGAAACTCAACATCAACTTTTCCAGATATAACAGTTAAATTAGCTCCTCGTTTATAACCTTCTTTAATTAATTCTAATCCTAATTTCCCTGTAGATTTATTGGATATTACTCTAATAGGATCAATATGTTCCATGGTTCTTCCAATAGATATAAGAATATTCTTATTATCTAAATCTCTATTTGAAGTGAGTTTAAAAGATTCTAAAACAATATCGTTTTTATCTGGAAATTTAGCATGAACTTCTTCCATTTTAGGTTCAAAAAAATGAATACCTTCTGATTTAAGCTTTTCTATATTCTTTGAAATGGTTTTATACATTGTCTCATGCATCGAAGGAACAAAAAGAATTGGAGTGTTGTATCCTTGAGCAGCTATTAAAAGAGAAGATATATGGTCATCAGCTATTTTATATGCGAATTTACTTATAATATTGGCTGTAGCAGGTGCAACTAAAATCAATTCTGAATCAGCATACTTTATATGCTCAATCATTCCAGTGATATTGGTAATAACACTTTTTCCACAAGCAAATTCTAAAGCAGTGGGATGTATAATTTTTTTCCCACTTTCACTTAAAAATGGTTGAATTTCAAAACCTTGGCGTCTAAGCTCTCTTGCTAATTTTATTGTTTCAACAGCAGCAATACTTCCAGTTACACAAAGAATTATCACAAAATACCCTCCATAATATAAAATTATAATAAATAAGTATAAAATTAATTAAATTAAATTAAAATATAATTTTTAATATTTTTAATTTTAATATTTTTAATTTTAATATTTTTAATTTTAATATTTTTAATTTTAATATTTTTAATTTTAATATTTTTAATTTTAAAATGTTTTAACTTTATAATGATTTTGAAATTTTATAATGATTTTGATAATATTTTTTAATAAATAACTTTTTTAAAAATAACTTTTTTAAAAATAATATTATTAAAATAACTTTATTATTAAAATAACTTTATTATTAAAATAACTTTATTATTAAAATAACTTTATTATTAAAATAACTTTATTATTAAAATAACTTTATTATTAAAATAACTTTTTTAAAAATAAATATCATTAAAAAATACTAATTTAAATTGTTCATATTGAATAAAAAATATTTATATTAATTACTATTTAAAATTATAGATTTTTATAAATTAATATTTAAAATTAAATATAGTAGTTTTGATAAAGTTCTTAATAAATAACTTTTTTAAAAATAATATTATTAAAATATATTTATTTAAAATTAGTTATATTAATTAATAGCTATATTAATTAAAATAAGTTTATATTAATTAAAATTTAAAATTATGGATTTTTATAAATTAATATTTGAAATTATAGATTTTTATAAATTAATATTTGAAATTATGGATTTTTGTAAATTAATATTTGAAATTATAGATTTTTATAAATTAATATTTGAAATTGTAGATTTTTATAAATTAATATTTGAAATTATAGATTTTTATAAATTAATATTTGAAATTATAGGTTTTTATAAATTAATATTTGAAATTAAAAGTAATGACGAAAAATCAGAAATTTTTATAGTAAAAATATAAGTTTTATTTTCTATATTTAGAGGAAAATCATCCTCATCAATTTGCAAACTATTAACAATTTGCGTATTATTTTGTTAAGAATAAATAAAAAATCCTGATGTTGTGCCTGCAATAAATGCAATTACACCTGCAACAAATGCAATTATAATACACAATATAGCTATTATAATATATTTTCTGCTACTTTTAGGTTTATTCAGATGTTTTTCATTGTTGTTCCCTTTAACAATATAATCATCCTCATCAGCTTTGTGGTTAAAACCATTGTCTTCAGTTAACCCTTTCATCTTTCTTACTCTTAAAGTGGCATCAATAGTTTTTAATTTGTCCTCATAAGAGTTCAATAAACTATAATATTTTTCTTGTGAAATTTTATCCTCATTAAAATCTTTTTTTAATTCCCCCATAATCTTTAAAAGCTTTGCTTTATCCTGTTTTATATTTCTCCTTTTGCTAATATTCCCATCTCCTTGAAATATATTAAAACTCCGTAATATTATTTAATTTCTTTTAAAAAGAATACTAAAGAATATTTAAGCCATATATTTAACTTATTTATTTAGTTTTTAATTATTTATTTCACAACCTTAATTTTTAGATTTAAAAACTTTTATTTTTTTTCTTTTTATACTATTTATTTATTCTTATTTTATATTTATATTTTTTTTATATTCTTTTTCTAATTTTTGTACTATATTTGCTGATTATTTTTTTCTAATTTTTGCACTATATTTGCTGATTATTTTTTTCTAATTTTTGTATTTATTGATTATTTTTTTTAATTAACTTTTTTTGAAGAAAGAATTTAAGATAATTTCCAAAAACCTTTTTTTCTTTTTTATTAGTATTAACTTTTTCTATTTTCATACTTTTTCAACCATTTTTATCACATTTCCATTGCCTTTTTTAAGATTCTTATTTCTTTTTCTCACTTAACTTCATTAATTTTATTTGTTACTTAATTAATATCTATAATATTCACCATATAATTTTTATTAAATAATGATGTTTACATAGTTTATTTGATTATATTTTATCATTGTATACCTTGTTACATGTAATATCTCTTTACTAATACATATCATGTTAAATAATATAAATTTTAATTTCACGAGATTTATATGGATTAATTTAGATATTCTTTAGTTAAGATAGGAAAATTAGAATTATTAGATAAAATTAAGCTATAGATTAATTTTAGACTAAATAAAAATAAGTAAAGCAGATTAAAAAAAAAAGAATTAAAAAGAGGGGTAGAAAATTAAAAGAAAAAGAAGATTAAAGCTATAGCATGATGATATTATTAGGGTCTATTAATATTTTCAACATAAACACCACATAAAAAATAAAACAAAACTAATGAATTGACATTTTAATTTCCAAATATCATTTCACGAAAATTTTATAAAATAGAAAAAAGTAAATACTAAAAACAGTTTTTTTTTGGGAAATCATCACCACTTTGATAATTTTAAAAAGGAAATAAATAAAAAAAAAAAGAATTGTGTTAAGATTCCACAGTTATTGTTCCTGATGTGGTGGCTTGAAGATGATCACTATTAGTTGATTTCATGAAACTATTAGCATTTGGAATAACAGGAACTTTTACATTATCACCATTTTTATCATAAGCCCAGACTTCAACCAAATAACTGCCTTTCTCAGTTATCTGCCAATTGCAATCAGCCCAAATATTAACACCAAATTTACATTTATCAATCAACTTAACACTTTTAGATGGAGCAGTGATTTTAAATTTACAATAATCATCAGCTAACGGCTTATCACCACCAGTTGCTGTTGCAATAGTATGAATCCAAGTACCTATCACTACAGAACCTGAAGGATTATT
>JAITPS010000044.1 GCA_031289325.1 Candidatus Methanovirga meridionalis | reverse complement strand
CTTTTAAAACAAGACATTACTCTTGTAAAAAGTGTGGTTTGAACTTTAGTGATTACACAGGAACTATTTTCCATAAAACTAAAGTTCCAATGAATGTAATCTTTTATATCTTATTTAATATGCCTTTTAAGAGTGTAAATATGATGTCTAAAGAATTACCATACACTCGAAAGACCATTACACGAATTGCAAATTTAATAAGATATAATATTGAAAAAAACTGCCCTCCTCCAAAATTAAGTGGAGATATAGAGTTTGATGAAATGTACATTCCTGCTGGAAATAAAGGAGTTAAAAAAAACCATCATTTGAAGATCCTCCAAGAAAAAGAGGATTAAAATTAAGAGGCAGAGGCACTTACGACAAAGATAAGCCTCCCATTGTATCAATAGTTTCTAGAGATACTGGAAAAGTTATTTTTAAAGTAGTTCATAATCTTTCAAAAGAATTAATCAAAGAATTAATCTCTGAAAACTGTGAAAATACCATACGAGTTTTTTCAGATGATTATACGATATATAACAATTTAGAAAATCATGAAATGGTAACTTGTCATAAAATAGTAAATCATTCACAAAAAGAATATGCAAATGGTAATATTCATAACAATAATTGTGAGAATAGAAATTCTTTATTAAGACCATTTTTAGAGATTTTTAGAGGAGTCTCCAAAAAGAATCTCTCTAAGTATGTAAAAATTAAAGAGCTTTTTCTTAATTTAGAATCAGACTTCTATGAAGATGTTTTCAAGATGGTACTATTTTGCAATGATAAGTATACATGAGCGAAAATTATTTATTAAGAACTTTATCAAAACCACTATGTTTATAAACCCATTAAATACAAATTTAATTTTCTATAAAAAATTTATCTAAAAAAGTTTTTATTTCCTCTTTCTTCTTGATTTATCTCCTCTTTTTTCTTGATTTATTTCCTCTTTCTTCTTGAAACATATACTTCAATAGCTAATGGCTCTGGACAAGTATAATAACAGTCTCCACATCCAATACATCCATCACCTTTATATTTAGCATAGTTATATCCTAAATTATTCAATTCATCGCATAATTCAATCACATTTTCCTTACATTCACTAATACACCTTTTACATCCTTTACATTCATCTTTATGAATAACAGGATATGATGATTTTAATTTTAATGAACCTGTTTTTAATGATGAATTTTCGCTCATGTTAACATCACCTATAAAATATATTATATTAATTCCGAGATTATTATATAATATATCCTATTAAACATCTGATATTAAATATTATTAAGATGTATTTCATTTGAAGCATGTTTACAATATAACATCAGTTATTTTCCTTTTCTATCATCATATTTTCTATCATCATATTTTCTTCTTTTATTTCTTTTTTTCCCAGACTTGCCTCGTCCTCTTTTTTCAGAATCACTTTTCGGATATTTTGTAAAGAGAATATATTTATTTTTACCTCTACGATCTTTAGTAGTATCTATCTCCATTTTTATTCTGTTAACAACCGTATTAATTGGGTCAGAAAGTAGTGGAACTCTGCTTTTAATATCATCAAAATCTTTAAAAGGTTCTTTTTCTCTTTCTTTAAGAAGGTGTAACATATGTTTATTACCAATACCAGGCAAAAGTTCTAATTTATGAAGTCGAAGACTCAAAGGTTCAGCAGTATTAAAAAAATCAATATATTTTTTTTCATGTTTTTGGACAATTTCTTTGATTATGTAGTCAATTTCGATTCTGCTTGTAGCCGTTAAGTTTTCAAAGTCTAATTTTCCTCTGACTCTATCTATTTTATTCCTCTCTTCAAGATTAGCTCCTATGTAGACAGTTTCATCTATTTCTAAGTCTACCTTAGGCATTAATTCAAGAAGAGTGAAGTTTTCAGTCCCCAATGCTTGAGCAACAGGTTTTTTTTTAAAGGATGACATGCTCTCAGTTACATATCCTGTAGGCAAATAATCTAAAATAACTGCATAATCTTCCATTATATCACAACATATTTAAAAAATAATAATTTAATAGATTTATGTTAAAATTATAAATAAATATTTTAACTATAAGTAGAATGTTCTTTACTAAAATCATCTATATTTATTTAAAATATCTAATATTTCTTCCATATTCTCTTTTTTAATAGGTATTCTTTCTTTAGCAAATAATAATCTTAAATCAGCTAAATCTTCTGGTAAAACATCAACTATTTTAATAGCATATTTTCTTTTTATTATACTCTTAAGTTCATCAATTAATTTTTCATTATCTTCAAAGGAAAGTTCTGAAAATTTATTAACATGATCCAGTGTTAAGTTTTGTTCATAGTTTAATTCAAATTTTCCTGAAAAATCTTCAAGAATTTTTTTAACATTGGTCATAGGGATAGGATCTGTCTCCAATGTTTTCTTTCCTATCATGAAAATCACTTTTGAATCTGCAAATGTTCTGGTCTTATTATAAGCTTTTTAAGCTTATTTCCATCTTTTAAGGATAATAAATATGCTTTACCTCTTTCTCCGATAACTTTAGCAGTTTTACCATGAAATCTTGAGTGTGGTTGACCTTTATGGATACTGGGATCAATGATTATATGAACTAAATCTTCAGTTTCAAATCTTTGAATTTTTCTTGAAATAGGGTTGGATCTTCCAGGTTTAACTACAGCTTTTAGTTTATTTCGGGTTTTACTTCTAAATCCTCTTGATCTTCTCATTTTTTAACCTCATTTAATTTTAATTAAAATATTTTTATTAATGTTAGTTTTTAATGTTAGTTTTTTAATTATAGTGATGTAAAAAATGTTTGTAATTAATCATTATTTTTAAATATCTTATTGTTGAAAATTTATTTTCAACTTAGGAGAATGCATTCTCCGTTTTTAAAAATTTCAAATTGAAATTAAATTAATTTTTTAAATAATAATTTTTATTTCTTTATTTTTAAAAATAATAACTATAATTTTTTTAATTAAAAATTTAATAATTATATTTTATT
>JAITPS010000043.1 GCA_031289325.1 Candidatus Methanovirga meridionalis | reverse complement strand
CTTTTAAAACAAGACATTACTCTTGTAAAAAGTGTGGTTTGAACTTTAGTGATTACACAGGAACTATTTTCCATAAAACTAAAGTTCCAATGAATGTAATCTTTTATATCTTATTTAATCTGCCTTTTAAGAGTGTAAATATGATGTCTAAAGAATTACCATACACTCGAAAGACAATTACACGAATTGCAAATTTAATAAGAGATATCACTGAAAAAAACTGCCCTCCTCCAAAATTAAGTGAAGATATAGAGTTTGATGAAATGTACATGAATTATATAAAAGAATAAAACTTTAAATAATGAGAATGGATAACATAAATTTGTAAATTTCTCTTTAGGAGATATTGTATAATGACAAGCAGGATACCTAATTTATTAGATGATTTCAAAAAATTTGAAAAAATTATTAAAAATCATGATTTAAATAATGATGAATTAGATCTGAGTCAAATTGACTTTTTAACTCCTACAATTTTACTACCTTCAATAAATTTCGCAGAAAACATAAATATTAAAAATTATATTGTTAATGATAAAACGGATCATTGTATTAAAAGCATTTTAGGATTAGAAGAACCTATAATTACGAGCATGCCTTATAAAAAATTTACTAATAAAAATAATATTGAAATAGATTCAAAGTTTAGTGATCAAATAAAAGAATATGGTGGAGTTAATGCAACACAATTTTTAATCGGAGAAATGATAAATAATATTCATGATCATTCTGATTTCACAATAGGCTATGCATTAGCACAATTATTTCCGAACATAGGTGTAGCAGATATAAGTTTTATGGATAATGGAGTTTCAATACCAGGACGATTTGAAGAATATGGTTTTGAATTTAAAAATGATTGTGATGCAATCCATCAAGCAATAAATGGTAGATCAACAGCAATCAAAAATGAAGAAATGAGAGGCACTGGTCTTAATAGCACTATTCGCCTTGTTACTGAAGGCAATAAAGGATCTATTTTAATAGCTTCAAGGAATGGAGCATGCTACATTAATGAAAAAGAAATTAACTATAAAAGCGTTGAGGATAAATATATTAAAGGCACATTAATAAGTATAAGAGTTAGGAAGAATAGTATTGATATTTATCCTTATATGGAAAAAACAACATTTAAAAAATAATATGAAGGTGTTTGAAGATGACAGAATATAAAGAAATAAAGCTTGAAAAAATAGTTAATCATACTATTTTGGGCATGAGATACATAGCTGAAAACTTATTTAATGATGTGATTAACAAAAATGCTTCAATGAATATCCTGATTGATTTCCAGAATATTACTTTCATGAGTCGCTCATTTGCTCAAGAATATGTTTATCAAAAAAGAAATACCAATGCCGAGATTGTTGAGAAGAATATGGATGATAATGTTCGTAAAATGTTTGATGTTGTTATTAAATCTTTAAAAGAAGAGGAAATCGATGTGGAAGACCAACAGCATATAATATGCACACAATACTAACATGTTTAGCTGTTCTGACAATAAAAATAATTTTAACATGTTAATATCTTAAAGAATAGGTTTCGTGAACTTGAAATTAAACATACTACTGCATTCACCTCTGATAAGCAAATCAATAATCTGAAATTCTTGGTTTTATTCCAAAATTTCTATTTTAAGATCAATGTCTTTTCATTGTTAAACTGTTGCTAATTCAATATCTG
Organism: Candidatus Methanovirga meridionalis; assembly: GCA_031289325.1. GTDB lineage: Archaea > Methanobacteriota > Methanobacteria > Methanobacteriales > Methanobacteriaceae > Methanovirga > Methanovirga meridionalis. Next base: position 6,231 of record JAITPS010000043.1, on the reverse strand, counting down.
CAATTGGAATATTATGCTCATTAATAACCATACTATTTGCAGTAGCTGATAAAGGCTTATTACGAAGCAATGCAGTAACACTTAAATCAAGACGGATCAAATCACTATTAATATTAATCTTCATATGAATATTAGTAATATTTCTCAATGCACTTTTTTTAATTCTTAATAACTTAGAAGCATCCAACATTTCTAATGCAACAGGAACATTATCCTTATTAAAATCTAATATTAATCCTTCTTTTAATTCAATAGATTCTTTATAATTATATTCATTAGTAACACGAATGCCTAAAGTATCTGAATAATAATCATAACATTTCTCTATTTCAAAATTATCTTGATTCTTTTTCATGCTCTCTCCTACTTTTTTTAAATGAATAAACAGTGATAATTTCAATCTCTTTATTATCTTGGATTTCTATAATGACATATAAATCCAGATTTTCATTATGCGGATGATGGTAAATTAGTTTAAATCTATTTTCTGAAGTTTTGGATATGGCAAGGAAATCTTCATTGATTAAAATATCTTCAAAGTTAATATTATCTACTTTTCGATCAAACCAATTTTTAAGCACATGCACATTCAGTTTAATATCACAGTAATCACTATTTTTTTTATTTAATGTATCTAATATGTCCCATACTTCTTTTAGACTATAATCAATAATATATTATCTCCTCATTAATAATATTTCTATCATTTAAATTATAATTTGAGTTATTACTTTTATTAAGTATTAATTAATACTTATTAATTTTGAGATGGAGTCTCTAAGATTATATTTAAATAATAAATTATTTTATCTCCTAATATTTCTTTGCTGAATTTATTATTTCAGTTTCATAATACTTTAAATCATTTACATTATTTATATTTTTCTTATCTTCCATCAAACCACCATTATCCTTTTTCCTATCCATATCAACCAAACCAATCTTAAAATTATCATTATTATTGAAATATAAGATTAACAATGTCTTATATTGATTATCATCTAAGAGAATTCTAGAATGATATTTCCTAACTCTTAAAAATAGTCTATTAGGATCATAAACATCCGATAATATTTCTTTCAAAATTTCAAGAGCTTTTTTTTCATATTCATTACTATCCCTCTTTTTTTCATCTTCAACTTCCTCTATTTTTTCCTCTGTTTCCTCTTCTGTTTCCCTTATCGCTTTCTGCAATCTTTTCTCAACCCTATCATCAATAATTGATTTAAACACACTTGGTATTATTTCTTTAAACATATCCAACCGTTTATGGTGCAGAACACCATCATGAACTGCTTTACCAATAACTCTCGCTAATTCATCTGATGGGTCATTTATTTGATTTTCTAAGTATTCTTTAGTCAATGTTGTGTATTTAAGAACCTCAACACTACTATAAAGTTTATCTTGATCATATATACTTCTACTGAAACGAATTAACTCTTTTATATCTTTTTTAGAAGCATCCAATAAATCAATATATAAGAAAGGATCATTATCCATCTGCCCATCATTATTAGAATCAGCAAAGAACATATATTCAACACCATTAGTTAAAACAGCAAATTTAGCACTTGTAACATTATAATATCTGTATAATTGGCTTATATGATCTTTCCTTAACTTATCATTAGCTTTTTTACATTCAATCAATATTTCTGGTTCATCATCAATAAGTATTGCTATATCAACTTTTTCCAGTTTTTTAGTTCCAATATCTGCCGTGTATTCTGCTTTAACCGCTCGAGGATCAGCGGTATCATAACCAAGTATTCTTAATAAAGGTGTTATTAAACTTATTTTTGTTGTTTCTTCTGTGTCAATATATTCAATTTTTTCTGGTATTGTTTCTATGAATTTATTTATTTCTTCTTCTAAATACATATTTTTATAATTCTCCTTTAACATTAATTAGCAATACTTTCTCCATACTTCAATAATACTATTTTTGTTAGCTTTGGAATGCTCTAACCAAAAACCATCATAAAAAATAATAAATATATTTATTTTAAAATGATAATTTTTTTACTAAATTGTTTAATTTTAATGTTATTTTATAAAGATTTATAATTTTAATATAATATAAATATGCTTTAATTAATATAAATAATTTTAAATTAATATTTTTTTAATATTTATAGTCCTTATGGAAAAGTTCTTAAATCTTGAATGATAAATTTTTTTATTAAATTATTTAATTTCAAATATTATTTTATAAAAATTTATAATTTTAAATTTTAAATAATATAAGTTTATTTTAAATAATATAAATTTATTTTAATTAATATAAATAATTTTAAATTAATATCTTGTAATAATATTTATTTTTAAAAAAGTTATTTATTAAGAACTTTATCAAAACAGCTATAATATTTATTTATCAAAACTACCTTCAACAATAGATATTTCTTCATCATTCAATCCATACAATTTATAAATTTTTTGATCTATTTCCCTATCAACGGTTTCAATTTGAATATTGATTAATTTTTTCTCATGAGGAGTTTTTGAAATAGCTAAATCTTTTTTCAATTCAATCATTCTATCACAAAGTTCAATAAAACTTTCCTGTTCTTCTAAAGATATTTCTGGAATTGGAAGCTTACTTATCCCATTAGGGAAATATTCATAAGATCCTCCACCTGTTTGTTTTCCTATTGTCTTATATCTAAGTGTTAATAATTTAGAATTTAATAATACTAAAATATATTTTAATGAATAATTCTCATTAGTTGAAAATATAACACTCATATTTGAAAAACCTAAATAATCAAATTTTTCATCCAATACAAAAATATTATCTTTTGATCTTCTACTACAATAAATTTTTGGCAAATCGTAAAATTCTTTATGTAATGGAAATGTATAATTCCACCATGGAGAAGTAGGTCTTCTTTTTTTATCTGCTCTATCTTTAAGTGCTTTTCTATTTTCAGATAAATGATTTTTTATAGATTCAGGAAGTTCTTCAAAATTATCAATAAATTCAAAATAAAGAATATAATCAGAATTATCATTTATAAAATACTTATCAATATTTTTACCTGTTATTCTTTTTTTAATAAATTCTTTAGGAAATTCATTAGGATATTTTTCGAATGAAAATATTTTATCTGCAGCTGTTTCCATTCCTTTTCCTACTAAGAATAAATCTCCTAAATTTGGGTGATTTTTGTCAATTTTATTATTTAAATTCTTAATTTTGTTATTAATAAGTGAAAAAACTTCATTTTGATTGAAATTTGTTTTAGAGTAATTATCTTGATTATTTAATAATGTTAATAACTTTTGTTTTTCATAATTACTATCTTTTAAACTTAAGAACTTTGTAGAATTATTATTATTAGTATTTTTTGAATTGGATTTATCAAAAATAGCTATTGCTGTTGTAATTCCTACTTTGTCAAAAACCTTGAATTTTTCAAAGTTTACAATTTTCGTGATTGGGACATTGTTTATAATAAAATTTCTTAGATTTATACCTTTATCTGAGAATAAAAATGCATTTGAAATAATAAAACCAACTGAATTTTTTGATAACTTTGCTGATTTTTCAATGAAGTAAAATAAAATGTCTGATTTATCCATATAAACTTCGTAGTTATTTTTTAGATATTCAGCTTCTTTGGAATTTCTACCTAAAGTTTGAATATTAAAATAAGGAGGATTTCCTATTACACAGTCAAAACCTCCATTATCCATTATATCTTTAAATTCATCCTTCCAATTAAATGGATTGATTTTTGGAATTTCTTTTGGAGTAATTTCAAATTTAGTCCCCATTTGTTTTCTTACAATATCGGTAGCTATTAAAGAATTTCCACATTTAATGTTATCTCCCAAAAATGGTAGAATTCTTTCATCAAATAGCTTTTTTTGAGCTTGTAAAGCATCTTTATTTTCATCTTCAAGAACTTTTAATAGCAAAGAGAGTTTAGTTACCTCCACTGCTTGAGAATCAATATCAACACCATAAATATTGTTAATTAATATTTCTTTCTTTTTTTGTATTGTTAAATGTAGTTCACCATTTTTTCCTGTGTAAACTGTATCTTTAGGAATTTGTTTTAAATCAGAGTAATAATCAATGTGCCATTCTAATAAATATCTGTATACTCCAAGTAAAAATGACCCAGAACCACATGATGGATCTAAAATTTTTAATTCTTTTACTTGATTTGGTGTTTTCCCTTTACATAATTCTCCTAATGTATTCTCAACAATGAAATCTACAATGTATTGAGGAGTATAAAAAACACCACCAGCTTTTTTAACTTCTGGTTTTTCTTCTATTTTCACTTGTTTTGATGGGGTGAATCTGATTATCTTACCAAGAAATTGTTCATAAACATTTCCAAGTATTTCTGGAGAGATAACTGAAAATTCATACGGACTTTTAGGATAATATAATTCCTGAAAAATTTCTTTAAATGCTCCGTTATCAATTGTTAAATCCAATGTAAATTTATCAGCCTCAAGACTAATGTCTTTTTCATCTTTAAAATGAAATATTCCTGCATTATATTTATCATCACTTTTTTTACACAAATTTCCAAATTCTTCATATATATTTTCATGTTTTAACAAATTTTTCAGTTGTTCGTATGGTTCTATTCCTTTATCTTCAGCTATTCTTAAAAATAAAATCCTATCTATTGTTTGTTGAACTGCAAAGTTTAGTTGAGGTAAAGTAATATGTTTGTTTCTAATAGCTATTTTTTTAGCTAAAATCTCTCTCCATTTCTCTATTTCTTTTAAAAATTCATCATCAACTTGTGTTGTTCCTTTTTTACTTGTACTTTCTGCAAATATGTCAAAATTTCCATTTAAAATAGCTTCTCTTGATAAAATGTTGTATATTTCTTCATATTTTTCAACATATTCTGTGAATTTATAATATTTTACTCTTTCAGTGCTTGCTCTATCTTTTGGGTTTGGTTTGGCTTTTGATTCGTAAATAGCTAACTCTTCAAAGTTTGTTAAGACAGATAATGATAGTTTTGCACTCCATGCATATCTTCTAAGTTGATATGATGGTTTAATATCAGTTTCTATGTTAACAGATGGTTTTTTAGCTTCTAAGAAAAATATTTTTCTTCCAGATAAAGTGAATGCATAATCTGGTGCTTTTGTTCCTTTACCTACCTTAATTGAATCTTCAAAAATAACATCTCTATACTGTGGAGCCACACCTGTTTTGTTACTAACATCCCACCCAAAACTTTCAAAAAAAGGATTTATAAATTCTTGTTTAACTTGTTCCTCATTATAACTACTACTTTTATAAGCTTTTAAATTTTTTTCAAATACCGATACCAATTTTATAATACTATCTGGGACTTCCATTGAACCACCAATTAATTTAAATGAATTGTAGGTTATAATGTTTCATTATGGGGTATTTTTAAAATATTTATTTAAAAGTTGAAATATATATATAAAACTAAATTTGCAAAACATTACAATAAAACTAAGCATTTTTGAAGTTTTATTGACACTGTGAAAAGAGGATGAGTTTCTGTAATTGAGAATAAAGAAATTAGACTAAATTTGATGCCATGTATATGGTCTAAATTTTTTCTCTCTAAAAATCAAATCCCAAATTTTAAATTCCCATTCTCTTTTTGCAGCATCTTTAGACAAACATTTAAAATAAAAAAAAAAAATTGGATCATATTTAAATATGATCTCAGGATAAAATAGCTTCACCATTCTTATTATAAGCAAATGCTTCAAAATAATAACGTCCATTAGGATTTATTTGTATATCATAAGAAGCAATGTTACCGTCAAAAGGAGCAGTATAACTACTTACAATTCCATTAGGATCAGTTACTTTAAATATCACATAGTCACCAAAATTTACAGTATCATTAGCTTCAGCAATGAGATGAGCAACACCATATAATTGTGGAGAATTACTTATAGAAAGTTTTAAACTATAAGATCTATCAGCAACAGATATTGTTGTATTAACAACCTCAGTAATTGATTCATTATCACTATCATAGACAATTGCACTCACAATATAATTACCTGTGGTTACATTAGAAATACTGAAAGAAGCAACATCACCATCAAAAGCAACATCTTCAAAAGTAACGGATTGACCATTTGTATTTCCATTAGGATCAGTTACTGTAAAGAACACATGATCACCAGGATTTACAGTATCATTAGCTTTAGCAGTAACAATAACATCATCGCCGTTCAATGGACTTTCAGGAGCAT
>JAITPS010000005.1 GCA_031289325.1 Candidatus Methanovirga meridionalis | reverse complement strand
TAATTTAATAATGAAATTTAATAAGTTTATATTATCTAAAACTTAAAATTATATATTTTCATGAAATAATAGTTAAAATTAAATAATTTAATAATGAAATTTAATAAGTTTATATTATTTAAAACTTAAAATTATATATTTTCATAAAATAATAGTTAAAATTAAATAATTTAATAATTTAAAATTAAATAATTTAATAATGAAATTTATTATTCAAAATTTAAGAACTTTTCTATAATAACCATATATTTTTTATATTTCTAAAAATAATTTTTTTTCCTGAAAATAATTTTTTGAGTAACAAAATAATTAAACAAATAAGTGGTTTAAAAGATTAAAATTTTGATAAAAATTGTTGGACAATCTCATTAAACTATTCCTCTAATTTAAATGATCTATTATTAAAAAGAAAATAATGTATCCTCTAAAAGGGTTATATCACATTGAAGAGCAATTATATTAGTTCTTCCTTTACCTCTTCCACGAGAAATTGTATTTGTAGAGATAACTCCTAACATTTCTAATTGATTAATAATATCAAAAACTCTTCTGTAAGTTAAAGAATCTTCATCAGAAATTTTTTTATACTCTTCATAAAGTTTACCTGAACTAATCTCTTCATTTAACTTTGTAAGATTTAAAATAGATTCTAAAACTCTTTGTTGTTGAGTAGGTAAAGTTAAAATAATATCTGTGGTGATGTTATGTTCTATTCTTTCTTTTGCTTGTCTAATATTCTCCTCAGTGACTGTTAAGCTATTAATTTCGTCAGCAATTTCGCCTGCTGTTCTTAAAAGGTCAAGTGCATGTCTCGCATCTCCTTCATCCTTAGCAGCTAATGCTGCACAAAGTTTAATAACTTTATCATCAACACTAATTTTAAAAGACATTTTTGCCCTTTCATTTAAAATATCTTCGAGTTGTTGTGCATTATACGGAGGAAATACAATCTCTTTATCTCTTAAACTACTCATGACTCTTGGTGTGATAAATTTCTTAAATTCAATATAATTACTAATTGATAAAACAGAAACATTGTCAGTTCTTGTTAAGGTATAAAGAACACCATCCCCATCCTTTTGAAGTAAAATATCTATTTCATCAAGAATTACTATTAAAACAGTCTTTTTTTGAAATTTACCCTTAAATAGGCTTCTAAAAACGTTTAATACTTCTGCTTTTGTCCATCCTCTCCAAGGAACATCTGCTCCTAATTGTTGGCATAATCTTACAATTACTTGGTATTCTGTATTGTAATCCGTGCATCTTATATATTCAATTCTAATCGGAACATCTTTACCTTCAGCATATTCAAGCAATTGTTGTTTAGCAAATCTTACTGCAGCGGTTTTACCTGTACCTGTTTTTCCATAAACAGTAATATCAGAGGGGGATTTATTTTTTAGTGTTTCACTCCAATATTTTGCAACCAACATTATCTGTTCATTTCTATGAGGTAAATGTTCAGGTAAAAACTTGTGATCAAGAAAACTTTTATCATTAAAAATAAATGATTCGTTATCCATATCTTCAAAAATATTTTCCATTAAATCCCTCGTATTATATTTTTTAATATTAAAATAATTATTATAAATAAAAGTTATATTTCAAATGTAAAAAATTACTATTGTATCAATTAAAATTAAAAGTTATATTTCAAATGTAATTTCTTTAAATTATATCTTATAAAGATATTTATTAAAAAAATAAAATTTGTTAATAATTTAAATTATTATTTTTTAAAATCATTTAAAAATAAAGTAAAGAATTATTTATTATATTAATTAGAATTAAAAAAGTTTTAATTAATAAATTTAACTATTAAAATTATTAATTAATTAATTACCATAACAAAGAATTATTATGTGTTTATTTAAATAATTAATTAATTTTAATAATTTATTATAAAAATTAGCTGTTTCTACGAAAACAATTTCTTTAAATTAGAGGATTTCTATTAAAATTAAGAGTTTTTAATACAAAGATTTTCTATAAAAAAATAAGAATAAATTATTAATTAATAGCTAAAAAAATCCTTAAATTTAGAGATTAATTTCAAGTGTAAAATTTTTAAAAAATCTCAACTATTAGTGAGAGGTGAATTTCAAGTGTAAAGAAAATTCATCAAAAAAAAATTTCAAGAGGTTGATTTCAAGTGTAAAATTTTTAGGATTAGAGATGAATTTCAACTGAAAAAAATTAATTTATGAAACTTATCCAAGAAAAGAATTATTAAACACTAAAATAAATTTCAAATATTACAGTTGAAATATACCTCTCAAGTCTTTAAAATATCTACTTTTTCTTTTTGACTTGAACTATACCTCTCACTAATAAAAAACACTTTTTTAAAAATGCTTCTATGTTTAATATGAATAATATTTTTATATTGTTTATTTAAAATAAAGAATTTAAGTAAGAAAATGAATAAAATTAAGAAGAATTCAGATTAATTTCGCCTAAGTCCCCATTAACTTCAACTTCAACATTGTTTATCAATTTATCCAAATTTTCTGGTCTATCAACCATAGGAATATTAGATATTATGGCACCTGTAGCTATTATCGGTTCAGCATTAAGACAAATTATTGCTTTAGGAGCAACATTATTTCTTTTCAGTTGAAACATGACATAAGATCCCACTGTCGAGCCTTTACCACCAGGAATAAAAAGAATTTTATCCTTAATATTTTTTCCTTTAAGTTCATGATTTCTATCAATAATTTCACCAGTATCAGGGTTTACTCCACCTAAAAAACTAATAGGTTCATTACTAAAAAGTAATTTTCCTTTTCCTATTCCTTTTGATATGGATCTTGATTTAATTTTCATTAAAATACCTCTCTATTAAAATATTTCTTTATTAGGAAATTTTTATTCCCTTTATTGGAAACATTTATTTATTAAATAATTAATAAAACAAAAACATTATACCACATCTTTTTTCATAATTTCTCTAAGAACTGCAGTAGCATAAGAACCCTTACTAATTGAAAATTCAACAATTATTCCATCATCAGTAGAACTGACTGATGAATTCCAAATCCTAAATCTTATACTTCTTCTAATACCAAAAGACCCCAATTTAGGGGTTTTTTTAGTTAGAAAGTCTTCATTTCCTAAATTTTCCTCTTTTAAAACCTTTTCTTCAATTTCACCAATCTTTTTCCCTCCAAGAGGAACTTTACTACCATAAAGAGGAGCTGTTGGATTAGCTTTAAAGTTTTTTATTAAATCATTTAATCTTTCATTACTTTCATCATGAATTAAGTGATCATCATTGTCTATAACAATATCTCCATCAATATAATTATTAATTCCCAATTTTATCCTTTCACTTACAACTTTATTAAATAAAGTTGATTGATAAGCATGCACAAACATTCTTTGAAGAGGCTTTGGTAAAGAAAAAATAGCTTTTTTAAATGATGTATCATCTAATTTAAGATCATTTTTATTTTTTTCTTTTATGAGTTCTTTAAGCATCATTCTTTCATATCTCATTTTTAATGGAAATAAATCAAGAGATTTTTCAAGATGATCGTCGTCGTACTCCTTTCTTGCTTCAATTACTTTTTCATCTTCATTTTCTTGTGGATCTCCAATATACAATCTAACAGCTTCTTTTAAATCGTTTAAAACCAATGCCCTACCCACTAAATGTGTATTTGTTCGAGGTTTTCCAAATCTTTGCCAACCATAATAATTCGGAACACCTTTTAGTTCCAATATCTTTAAAACTTCTTTAGTGACAGTATATGATTTTTCAAGATCTTCAAGATCCCTAATTAATATTTTAAATTTGTTTCCAACAAGTTGACCCATCCTTAATTTCTTCTGATTCCGTTTAATATCTAAAAATTGAGTGTTATATATTTTATCCTTTAAATTAATAACTTTTTCTTCATCTTCAAGAGAATTAACATTACTTACACATATCCATTGACGAGCATGAGCATTTTTATCTTTCATCCCTGCAAAACCCATTCTTTTCCTGCTAATATGTAAATCCCTTGAAATATCTAATAAAACATCTAAAGTTGTTCTTCCTATTTTATCAATTAAAATCCAAAGATTAGAACCTTCACCAGTTGGTTTATAAAGAGGAATTTCTTCAACATAGAAATCTTCATATTTATTTCTTATGCTTCCTCCAATACCTTTAGTTTCAGTTAAATATGTTTCAGCATTTAACATAAAATCATTTTTTAAAGTCAGTTATTATAAATTTTATTTAAAGGATAAATTTTATTTAAAGGAATAGTTAATGGAATCAATGCCCTGACTGGGATTTGAACCCAGGGAATAGGATCCGCAATCCTACGTGTTATCCAGACTACACTACCAAGGCAAAAATAATAGTAGATATCCCATATTTTTAAAATAATTTATTGGTTTTATATTAATGGTTATTATGAAAAGGTTCTTAAATTTTGAATATAAATTTTTTTATTAAATTAATTAATTTTAAATATTATTTTATAAAAATCGATAATTTTTTATAAAAATCGATAATTTTAAATTTTAATTAATATAATTGTATTTTAATTAATATAAATAATTTTAATTTAATATCTTTCAACAATATTTGTTTTTAAAAAAGTTATTTATTAAGAACTTTATCAAAACCAATATAATTAATTTTAAATATCAATTTATAAAAATCTATAATTTTAATTTTTAAATAATTTTAAATAATTTTAAATAATTTTAAATTTTAAATAATATAAACTTATTTTAATTAATATAATTAATTTTAAATTAGCATTATTTAATAATATTCAATTTTAAAAAAATTATTTATTAAGAACTTATTAAAACTACTATAATTAAAAATTTATTATTTATAAAATTTATTATTTATAATATAATATTAAAAAATTCCATTAAATACACAATTGTTTTATATATAAATACATAATTTTATACATTTTGTATTAACAATTTTTGTATATCTTTATTTTGTATATTCTTTATATTATTAAATTAATATGTAATCTATTTGTATTATATATTATAATAATATTATATTATATATTGATATTATATATTGATATTGTATACTATATATTAATAATATACTAATAATTAGATTAACAAACATATTGTAGTATGATAATTTATATAATTAAATTAATTTTAATTAATATTGCTTTGACTTTTACATATTTTAAAGTAAAATCGATACAATAAAATTCATTTTTAAAATAAATAGAAAACTTTAATATTATAATAAATATAAAAGTTATTTTGATAATTGTTTTGAAATATATAATATTTTGATAATATATAAAATAAAAATAAATGGTGAAATTATGAAAATTAATGGTGTAGAAATAAAAGATACTTATGCTGAAGCATTTGGAATTAAAGTCTCAAGACTACTTGTAACTGCAGCCACAAAAAAATTAGCTTTAACTGCGGTAACTGAAGCTACTGGTTATGCAACATCTGTAATTGGATGTCCAGCCGAAGCTGGAATTGATGGTTATGTTTCTCCATTAGAAACTCCTGATGGAAGACCAGGTTTTACAATAATGATTTGTAATTCAGGTAAAAAAAAATTAGAGCACGAACTTTTAGAGAGAATTGGAATGGGAATATTAACTGCTCCTACAACTTCTGTTTTCAATGCACTTAATAACGAAGATGAGCTTCTTAAAGTTGGATTTAAACTAAAGTTCTTTGGAGATGGATATGAAAAAGAATTAGAAATAGCTGGTAGAAAGATGCATTCAATACCTATAATGTCTGGAGACTTTATAGTTGAATCTAAATTTGGTATAAAAAATGGTGTTGCTGGAGGAAACTTCTTTGTAATGGGTGATAGTAAAATGGCTGCTCTTGTAGGTGCTCAAGCTGCTGTTGATGCTATTGCTAATGTTTCTGGTGTTATTACTCCTTTCCCTGGTGGTGTTGTTGCATCTGGTTCTAAGGTGGGGTGCAATAAATATAATTTCTTAAATGCTTCAACTAATGAAAAAATGTGTGTTAGTTTAAAAGAGGAAGTTAAAGAATCTGAAATTGATACTGATGTTAATGGAATCTATGAAATCGTTATTGATGGAGTGGATGAAGATGCTGTTAAAAAAGCCATGACTGAAGGTATTAAAGCTGCTTGTTCTATTCCTGGTGTTTTATCTATTGATGCTGGAAACTTTGGTGGTAATTTAGGAGCTTATAAAATAAATTTAAGAGATTTAGATTATTAAATCTAATGAAAATAATTTTAAAAGATTTAAATAATTTTTATAAATTTTCATATTCTCTTTTTTTAATTCTTCTTTTTTCATTCATATTATTAAACAATAAGAACCTTTAAATAAAAATTAATAGATTAAACATTCTTTAATTTATTTTTCACATGCTACTATTTAAAAACAGATTAATTAATAACCTTAATAATATGTTCTCCTTAATAATATGTTCTTTTATGGAAAAGTTCTTAAATTTTAAATGATAATTTTTTTTATTAATTTTATTCAATTTTTAATATTTTTTTATAAAAAGTTATAATTTAAATTTATAAGTAATATTAACATTTTATAAGTAATATTAACATATTTTAACAATATTTATTTTTAAAAAAGTTATTTATTAAAATAAAAAAGTGTTTATTTTTAAAAAAACTATTTATTTAAAACTTCAATTATTTATTTAAAACTTTAACTATTTATTTAAAACTTCAATTATTTATTTAAAACTTCAACTATTTATTTAAAACTTCATCGAACCCATTATAAATTAAATTTTAATTTAAGATTAATTTAATTGATATATTATGAATAAAAGGAAAGAAAATGTTAAGTAATTCTGAAATGGAGTACATTGTAGAGAAAATTGGAAGAGTTCCAAATCCTCTTGAAGAGGGAATGTTGGATATAATGTTTTCAGAACATTGTTCATATAAAAGTAGTAGACCATTTTTGAGCATGTTTCCAAGTGAAGGAGAAAACATAATAATGGGGCCTGGAGATGATGCTGGAATTGTTTCAATTACTGATGAGCTTGCACTTGCAGTTGGAATCGAAAGTCATAATCATCCATCAGCTATTGAACCTTATGGTGGAGCAGGAACAGGAATAGGAGGAATCTTAAGAGATATTATTTCAATGGGTGCCATGCCAATAGCTCTTCTCGACTCACTCCATTTTGGCTCATTAAAGGATCAAAAATCAAGATATTTATTTGAGCATGTTATAAAAGGTATTTCAGATTATGGTAATCGTGTTGGGGTTCCTACGGTTGGTGGTGAAGTAGTCTTCAATAGTTCATATAAAACAAATCCTCTTGTAAATGTTATGTGTGTTGGTCTTCTTCCTAAAAAGAATATTGTAAGAGGAATAGCTCCAAATCCTGATGATGTTTTCTTGCTTATGGGAAGTACTACTGGTCGTGATGGAATACATGGAGTAACATTTGCATCGGTTGAATTAACAAAAAGTTCAGAAATTGATGATAGACCAGCTGTTCAAGTCGGAGACCCTTTCACTAAAAAGAAAGTTCTTGAAGCATCACTTGAAATATTGGAAAAAATAGTGGTTTCTGGTGTTAAAGATCTTGGTGGTGGTGGATTAACGTGTTGTATTAGTGAACTTGTAGATAAATGTGGTAATGGAGCAATAATCGATTTAAATAAAATTCTTCTTAGAGAAACTGGAATGACTCCTTATGAAATCATGTTATCAGAATCTCAAGAAAGAATGATATTTGTTATCAATCCAAAGAATGTTAATGATGTAATAGCTATTTGTAATAAACATGAAATCCCATCTAAGGTTATAGGTAAAGTTACTGATGATGGTAATATGATGGTTAAAAATGGAGATGAAATAATAGCTAATTTACCATCTCACATTTTAGCTGATCCTCCACATATAAATCGTGAAATAAGAGAACCTAAAGTTAGTAATGAATATGTTGAAGTTGAAAATATAGATATTGAAGAATCCATTCTTAAATTATTATCTAATCCAAATGTAGGAAATAAAAAATGGATTTACAATCAGTATGATCATGAAGTTCAAATTAGAACCATTGTAAAGCCAGGGGATGATGGAGCTGTATTAAATATAGATAATGAAACATTTATTGCATTAAGTTGTGATACCAACAGTATTTACACTAAGTTGTCCCCATATCATGGTGGGGTCGCTTGTGTAGCTGAAGCTATTAGAAACATTGTTTCTATGGGAGCAAAACCTTATGCACTTGTGGACTGCCTAAATTTCGGAAATCCTGAAAATCCTGAAATTCTTTGGAGTTTTGCTAAATGTATTGAAGGAATGTCTGATATTGCAAATAGTTTTAAAACACCAATTATCAGTGGTAATGTAAGTTTTTATAATGAAACTGAGGGCATAAAAATTAACCCAACTCCTGTTGTGGGTGCTATTGGTGTAGGAAAGATTAAAAACATTAGAACTTTAGATTTCAAAAATGAATCTGATAAGATAATAGCTATTGGAACCACATATAATGAAGTTGATGGTTCAATATATCATAAAATATGTTTTGATTTAGAGCAAGGTCAACCTCCTAAAGTAAATATTGAAAATGAAAAAGAGATAAATCTTGAACTATTAAGATTGTTGGATGAAGATATTAATAATAATATAACAGCTATTCATGATTGTTCTGCTGGTGGAATAGCTATTTGTTTATCTGAGATGGCAATAGCTGGAGGTTTAGGATGTGAAGTTGAAATAGATGGGCTTGTTCATGATGAGAATATTAGTTTAAATGATCTTCTTTTCTCTGAAAGTCAGGGAAGATATTTAATAACGGTTAAAGAAGACCATATAGAAAGTATTTTAAATGACATAAGAGTTCCTTGTAGTTGTATTGGTGAAGTTAAAGGAGATACAGTTAAAATACTTGATAATAATATTTCAATCAGCTTATCTAAGTTAAAAAATAGCTATGACAATGCTGTTGAAAAATACATGGAATAAATACACAATTAAACAATAATTAATACTTATTAAATGAATCATATAAGTCTATACTTATATTATTTAATATTTTCAAACAGTTTCCATATTTCAGGATATTTATTAGATATTGCTTTATCCATAAGCAGTGATGCTTCTTTACTAATACTAAATTCTGGTTTTGTTTTCCTTAAATATTTTAGAACGGCTGCTGATTTAGATGACCATAAAGTAATTCGAGGATTTTTTTCTATAATTTTTATAACCTCCTTTATATTCTCATCATCAATATCATTTTCTTTGATTAAATTTTCTTGATTTTCATTATCTTTTTTTAAATCGTTATTTTTATTTAAAATATCTTCTAATGAAATATCATTTTTCAAGTCTTTTTCAGAAATAATTGGAATTAAAGCATCCAATCCTTTTCCCAATCCTGTTTTTTTTACCATTTTAATATTCTCCCTAAATTTTAATATTCTCCCTATATTATTCTATGTAGTGATGTGCATGATTTATTGATGCTCTTGATTTTTTAATTCTAAAAATTCTTTTGCAAGTTTCATGTAGGCCTTCGATCCTCTACTTCCAGGGTCAAAAATTATGCATGGCAATCCATGACTTGGTGCTTCAGCTAACTTAATGTTTCTTGGAATAACACTATCAAAAATGTGTTCTTTTCCACCAAAATAGGTTTTAAGCTCCTTATAAACTTCTCTACCTAATATTGTTCTTGAATCATATAAAGTGAGAACAATTCCTCTTATTGGAGATGGGCTTTTTAACCGTTCTTCCACTAATTTAATAGTGTTAATTAAATCAGCAACACCTTCTAATGCATAATATTCAGCTTGAATTGGTATAATAACTTCATTCGCTGCAACTAATGCATTAACAGTGATTACTCCAAGTGAAGGCGGAACATCGATTATTATATAATTAAAAAGGTCTTTTACAGGGCTTAAAAGGTTTTTTAGTGCATTGTAGAACTTTTTTTTATTATTTAATTCAACTTCTATCCCACTAAGTTCTATATTACTAGGTAATATAAATAAATTTTCAACGAATGTTGCTTTAATGACCTTTTCAACATTGATTTCTCCACTAAGAGCATTATATATTGTTTCCTTTAATTCTAATTTGTCTATACCAAAACTTGTTGTTGCATTTGCTTGAGGATCAAAATCTACAATCAAAACAGCTTTTCCTAAGAGAGCTAATGATGTTCCAAAGTTAACAGCCGTCGTTGTTTTTCCACATCCTCCTTTTTGATTAATTATTGCTAATATTTCACCCATTTAAGATCACTTCAAGGTTTAATTAAGGATTTAATTTAATTCAGATAAATAAATATTTGATTTTAAATTGTAACTTATAACTTATAAGTTCTAATATCTAATTTATAATTAAATTTTAGAATTTCTTAGATTGTACAGTATGAAACCTTATGGTTTAAATTTTGACTGTATTACTGTAATTTTGACTGTATTACTGTAAAATGTTTGTAATTAATCATTTATTTTAAATATCTTATTGTTGAAAGTTTATTTTCAATTTAGGAGCATTCATTTTCAGTTTTTAAGAATTTTGAATTAATATTAAGTTAATTTTTTAAATAATAATTTTAGGAAAATCGAAGATTTTTAGTTTTTAGCTTTAAAAAACAGAAAATTTTTTAAAATTAAGAAAATATGCATGGTTATTATGGAAAAGTTCTTAAATTATGAATAATAAATTTTTTTTATTAAATTATTTAATTTTAAATATTAATTTTAAATATTATTTCATGAAAATCTATAATTTTAAATTTTAATTAATATAAATTTATTTTAATTAATATAAATAATTTTAAATTAATATTTTTTAATAACATTTATTTTAATAACATTTATTTTTAAAAAGATTATTTATTAAAAATTTTATCAAATCCAAAATAATTAAATTATCATTTTTTATTATAGTGATGTAACAAATGTTTTTAATTAATCATTATTTTTAAATATCATATTTTTAAGAATTTCAAATTAATAATAATCTAATTTTTTAAATAATAATTTTTATTCTTTTATTTTTAAAAATAATAATTATAATTTTTTTAATTAAAAATTTAATACTTATGGTGTAATTTAAAAAATCTCATTATTGAACTTGTTCAATTAGAAAAACGAAGTTTTTCTGTACTTAAAAATATTATTT